>WFMO01000029.1 GCA_015489055.1 Helicobacteraceae bacterium
CGTTGTTTATTGATGAAAAGTTTCATGCTTCAGGAATGCTCATTGCGGGGTTAGAGCATTTACATGTAGAGATATTTCATCATAATGATGCAGATGAACTAAACCGACTCCTTTACGCATCTAAAGCCAAGAGAAAAATTGTAGCTGTCGAAGGTGTGTATTCGATGGAGGGAGATCTGTTAAATAAAGAGATTTTTAATATTTGTGATAATCATGATGCCATACTAATCGTTGATGAAGCTCACAGCAGTGGAGTTGTTGGAGAAAATTTATTGGGAGTTTTTGAGCTTTTTGATATACGAATAAAACCAAATTATATAAAGATGGGTACACTAGGCAAAGCATATGGTAGTTTTGGCGCATATATTTTAGCATCTTCGCATATTATTGAATATCTGACAAACAGAGCTAAACCGATTATATATGCCACGGCACTTTCACTATATGATACGCTTTTAGCGTACAATAATTTAGAGTATATTATAAAAAATAAACAGAGTATAACAAAAGAGCTAAATATCAGACGCAAAATAGCAAAAGAGCTTTTGGGAATTGAGAGTAAATCTATGATTATCTGTATCTTTGTGGGTAATAACCAAAAAGTTATGCAGATTCAATCACAGCTTAGGGGTATGGGATTTGCTATAGGTGCAATAAGGCAACCGACAGTTTCAAAAGCTATTTTAAGGATCATACCAAATCTCTCTCAAAGCGCGGATGATTTTCGAGAGCTTTGTAGGTATATAATGCTCAGGCACTTATGAGAGGCAGGATTGCAAAATCTGGTACAATGGCATCCGCATTAGAAACTTTATGGTCAGGCACTTATATAAAAAACCATGGATTAACGCCAACCATATTAATAGGAATTTGAAAAGATGAGAAAAATCTTTATTTTTGTAGTCGTTATAATTATCATAGTACCTTTGGCTGTAGTGCTATATTATGCCACTACTTTTAACTACAATTTAAACAAAGTTATCCATTATAATCCTCAGCTAACTACAACGATTTATGATACAAACGGTAAAAAAATTGCCAATCTGTTTGATAAACAAGATAGATTTTATGTTTCGTTTGACAAGATACCAGCGCGTATGATAGAGGCTATCGTAGCCACAGAAGATACAACATTTTTTGAAAATCCAGGTATTAATATATCGGCAATGTTTAGAGCTTTAATTAAAGATTTAAGAGCTCATAAAATTGTTGAGGGAGCAAGTACGTTAACTCAGCAGTTAATCAAAAATGTTTTATTAACTCCTAAAAAAACTATTTCACGAAAAATACACGGTATCATTTCCGCACTTTTGCTTGAAAGGAGTTTGAATAAAGATCAGATAATAACTAGGTATTTAAATCAAGTCTATCTAGGTCATGGTTATTACGGCATTAAAACAGCTTCGCTTGGATATTTTCATAAACCATTACAGGACTTATCATTAAAAGAGATAGCTATTTTAGCTGGATTACCGCAGGCGCCAAGCTTTTATTGTCCTACAAAAAATTATCAAATCTCATTAGCGCGCGCTAATCATGTTTTACAAAGAATGTATGATTTGGGCTGGATTAATAAACAAACTTACGATAAAGAACTAAAAGCGCAGCCAAAAGTTTATAACACCTCATTAACGCAAAATAAAGCACCGTATGTTGTAGATGAGGTTGTGCGAAGATTAAAAGGTATTATTCCAAATATAAAAACGGGTGGGTATAAAATCTACACGACTATCAATTTAAAGCTGCAAAAAAATGCAAGGGATGCACTGCTTTATGCTTACCACAGAACATTAAAACGACTTCATAGAGAATATCGTGATGCCAATACTTCTGAGCTAAACGGTGCAATTGTTAGTTTAAATCCAAAAAATGGTCATATCTTAGCTCTTGTCGGCGGTATTAATTATTATAAAAGTCCGTATGATAGAGCGGTTATGGCGCTAAGACAGCCTGGTTCGGCGTTTAAACCATTTATTTATCAAACAGCCATAGACCTTGGATATTCAGGTGCGTCACTTTTGCCTGATGTTGCTAGAAGTTATGATTATGACGCAAACGGTACTGTTGTTAAGTGGCAGCCACAAAACTATGAAAGGAATTATGAAGGTTTAATCACACTCCGTGAAGCTCTTATTCATTCAAAAAACTTAGCTACGATAAACCTTGTTATGCAGATAGGTTTACCTGAGATGATACGGCACTTACAAAATTTTGGTATAAAAAATATACCAAATAACTTAACTCTAGCTTTAGGGTCTATCACTCTAACTCCTCTTGAGATGGCGCATTATTATACCTCATTTGCAAATCATGGCATTCAAACTACGCCGATATTGATAACTAAAGTAACCAAAAACGGAGAGATTGTATATCAAAACCGGGCTAAACATAGATACATAACATCCCCACAACAGACTTTTATACTTACAACTATTTTAGAAGATGTCATAAAGTATGGGACAGGCGGGTATGCATACACAAAGAATATACAATTAGCCGGTAAAACCGGTACGACAAATAACGATGTGGATGGTTGGTTTTGCGGGTATTCTCCAACCGTAGAGACTATTGTATGGTTTGGAAATAACAATAATAAACCTATGTATCCGGGAGAAACGGGGGGAAGGGTTTCCGCGCCAGCATTTCATTATTTTTATAAAAAACTGATTCAAGATTATCCGCAAGTCCAAAGAAAGTTTATACAGCCGCCGGGTATTATTAAAGTAAAGATAAGAGGTAAAATGGAGTATTTTAGCCATATTTCAAAACCGCCAAAAACCTCAGGAATAAAACAACAGGAAAATAAGCTGATTTTTTAGGTGACTGGCTATAAAAAAGCTCTGTTTAGTGCGCAAAACAGAGCTTTGATAGAAGCCATGGTAATATTGCTGTCAATACCGACACCAAAGTATGTATCCATCTGTGGGGTTTGTATCTCTATATAAGCAACAGCATCGGCAGAACTTTGCTCTCCTCGCGAATGCTCTGAATATGATTTTATAGAAAATTCATGTTTATATCCTTTTGCAAGTGCGTTTTTGCATGCATCAATAGGTCCGTTTCCCTCACCTTTGGATGTGATTTGTTTGTTATTGTACATGTAAGTGAGTTCGCACTGCGTTATATTGTTTGCTTTTGTTTTACTAATAGTAAAATCAACCAATTCTAAATCATTTTTTATCTGCAGGTATGTTTTGTTGAAAATATCAATGATTTCACTACCTGCTAATTCTCTTCCTAATGTATCTGTTACGCTTTGAATAATTCTGCCAAACTCAGGATGCATCTTTTTTGGAAGCTGATAGCCAAATTCATGCTCAAGGACATAAGCAACCCCGCCTTTGCCTGATTGTGAATTGATACGTATAATATCTTCATATGTGCGCCCTACATCTGCTGGGTCAATGGGAAGGTATGGCACTTCCCATTTTGGATCTTTTTTTAGTTTTTGAAAAGCCAAACCTTTATTTATAGCATCTTGATGTGAACCGGAAAATGCGGTATAAACCAATTTTCCTACATACGGATGTCTGCAGTGAGTGTTGATCTCTGTGCACTCTTCGACGGTTTTTACAACTTTGTCGATATTTGCAAAATCCAAATGAGTATCAACCCCTTGCGTTGTCATGTTAAGAGCCAGTGTTATGATATCTACGTTTCCTGTTCTTTCGCCGTTACTTAAAAGTGTTCCCTCAACCCTGTCAGCTCCGGCTAAAAGCGCAAGTTCAGTAGCTGCTACACTTGTGCCTCTGTCGTTGTGTGTGTGAGTTGAGATAAGGATATGTTCACGGTTATCAAGATGTCTGCTCATCCATTCTATCTGATCGGCATATATATTTGGTGTGGCAGCTTCAACAGTAGCTGGGAGGTTGATAATTACCGGCCGCTCTTTGCCAATGCCCCACTTACTTGTAACCTCATTGCATATTTTAGCGGCAAACTCAAGTTCTGTGCCGGTAAAGCTCTCTGGAGAGTACTCAAGTATAATCTCACCATCATGAGTGGCGGCATATTTTTTAACTAAATCAACTCCCTTTAGTGCTAAACTAATTATCTCCTCTTGCGATTTTTGAAATACAATTTTTCTCTGTGCTACTGACGTAGAGTTGTATAAATGCACAATTGCTCTTTTTACACCTTTTAGCGCATCAAAAGTTTTTTGTATAAGATGTTCTCTTGCTTGTACTAGCACCTGAATGGTAACATCGCTCGGTATAAGATTGTTGTCAATAAGATGTCGTAAAAAGTCAAATTCTACTTTTGATGCTGATGGAAATCCTATCTCTATATGCTTAAAGCCAATATCTAGTAAAAGTGAAAAGAGTTTTAATTTTTTATCTAAATCCATAGGTGTTATAAGTGCCTGATTTCCATCTCTTAGATCAACGCTGCACCAAATCGGTGCTTTTGTGATGGTATTTGAAGGCCACTGTCTATCTGGTAAATCTATTTTTGGGTATGGGTTATATTTACCCTTCGGTATGTTTTTCATTTAAAAACCCTTTTTTATGCAATTATAACTTATTTTGTGTACTTTGACGCAATGGCTTTAATGATATTATCTGCATTTTTGCTGTATGCAAAACAGTTATTTACCATACAGGCCATATATTGTGCATTATTGGTTGCTTTATATAACACAAGAGGGTATCTATTTTTTAATTTGTATTTTAAAATTTTCAATTTGGTTTTTGTAGCTTTTATGCCGATAAAACCTTTTTTATATTTTTCATATTCAACAACTGTCTGTGGAATCAACCAAGGATATCTGTTTAATAATAGCGAATTTTGAATAAAGATTGTTTTAGCCATATTTTGATACGATAAATTTTCCTGCAAAATGGCGAGTTTTAACAAATTATCCGTCATGATAGCTAATGGATTTACATGTGCATTATTAAAAAGTGTTGCTTTTATTTTAAATGGTTTTAGAGCGATATACCAGATATGATGTTTGTAAAATTTTCTTATAGCTTGTTTTATTAAAGTATCGGCTAGAGTTAGATATCTGCTTGTAAAACTTTTTTCATAGCCTGCTATAAGAGTTTGGATTAAAAATGAATAATCCTCCAAGTTTGCTTTTATGTATGGCGCGTATGTGCCTATTTTTTCATGATAGAGTGTGTGCTTTATATATACCGCACCGATTAAACGATCTAGAGACTTTATTGCCATGTCTTGATAATGACGGTTTAAATCACCCGCCAAAAAAAGCGACTTAATATATAAAGAGTTCCATGACGTTAATATTTTTTTATCAATAAAAGGATAGGGACGCCTCCTTCTTAGTGTTAAAAGTATTTTTTTAACTAAAGCGATATCAGGCGGTTTTTTAATAAAAGGATTTATATAGATGTTGCTTTGATTATCTTTAAAATCGCCATTTTTGGTAATGCCAAGATAGGCAAGTGCTATTTTTATATTTTTTATGCCATGTGAAGATAATGCTCTTTTAGCGTTGTTGTAGGTGAAAAGATAGTATGCTCCTTCTTGAAGCTGTTTTGTTTTAGGATTATAGCTGTCTGCGTCAATTGCGCTGAAATAGAGATTGTTTTTTTGAAATCTTCTTTGCATAAAAGCTATTGTTTGTTTTATTACATGCAAGTATAATGGTTTTTTAGTAATACCATAGGCCTTGATATAATCTTGCAGTAATCCTGCATTTGTATATAGCATCTTTTCAAAATGTGGGTCAATCCATCTATCATCAGTAGTATATCGAAAAAATCCGCCACTTAATTGGTCATATATACCACCTTTTGCCATTGTGCTTAGCATAGAAGTAGCCAAATGAAGCGCTGTTGTATTTTTTGATGTTTGATAGATAAAGATTAGTGAATTGATAGCGCTTGCATGTGGGAATTTTGGCTCTATGTTTATACCGGGATTGTCTTTATCGTACTGTTTTTTTATACCGTTTAAAAATAAAGATGTTGTAGAAGATGTTATTTTTGTTGCAGGCAGGTTCTCATCTTTTGACATGATGCTTTGAAGTTGAACAATTTTTGCAGCAGCATCTTTAATTTTTCTATTATGGTGTCGGTGTAGTTTTGCAAAATATTGTAACAATGGCAACAGTCCAATATATCCGTCTTTAGATTGTCTAGGCAAATAAGTAGCGGTAAAAAAAGGTTTTGCGTTTGGTGTTAAAAAAACAGTTAAGGGCCATCCACCGCTACGTTTGTGCATCATTGTGTAGATGGATTGAAAATGTCTATCAATGTCTGGTCTTTGCTCTTTATCTACGGCGATAGATATATAATATTTATTTAAAATTTTGGCCACTTTCAAATTTGAAAAAGATTGCCTCTCCATCTCATGGCACCAATGACATGTGCTGTATCCTATAGATAAAAATATAAGCTTATGTTTATGTTTTGCTAAAGTAAATGCCTTTTTATCCCATGTGTGCCAATGAATTGGGTTGTGTGCATGTTGTAGTAAATATGGTGATTTGGAATGGATTAATAAGTTTGTGTAAGTATATGCTTTTGCTTCAAGACTAAAGACAAAAAAGACAAGCAAGAAGATAATTTTTATCATCAGGTCTGCTTGCTTTTGTATCACAAGAGTTAAACTCTTGCCTCTTCTCGCCTTTGTAAATACTCCCAAGTAGCATCGACGCGATCTTGCCACTCTTTTATCATATGCTTATATTCAGCCTTAAACAGGTGTTTAAAACGACCTTGTGCAGCTAGATATTCCTCAACAGGAACTTTATGTTTTGGGCGGTATGTAATATTTAGCTCATGACCGTCGATTATCTCATAAAGAGGAAATACAAGAGAGTCTGTAGCTAAATCAGATATCATCATTGTATCTTTTGGATCAAATTTCCACTCCGTAGTACATGGACTCATAGCATTAATAAAAACAGGACCTTCAACATTTAAACCATGTTGAATCTTCTTGACCATATCTTTCCATTTATTTGGTGCAACTTGCGCAGAATACGGTATATCATGTGCTGCCATAATAGCAACCATATCCTTTTTATTTTTTTTCTCACCATAGCTTTTTCGTCCAGCCGGTGAGGTTGTAGCACTTGCACCAATCGGGGTAGCACTTGAGCGCTGACCTCCGGTATTTGCGTAAACCTCGTTATCAAGCACGATATACATCATATCATGTCCACGTTCCATACATCCTGAAATCCATTGAAATCCGATATCGTAAGATGCTCCATCACCGCCAAATGCCACAAATTTTGTACTTCTGTCAGGTTGTTTTAGGCGACCTTTTCTCTTGAGTGCCTGATACATAGCTTCAGCTCCGGCAACAGCGGTAGAGCCGTTTTCAAAACCTATATGTATCCAAGATGCATCCCATGACGTATATGGATATACAGCTGTACAAACCTCCAAGCATCCTGTTGAAGATGCTAAAATCAAGTCATCATTTGTTGCATTTAAAACTTCACGAACAATAATAGAGTGTGCGCAACCCGGACAAAGAAGGTTTGCACCCTCAAAACGATCTGCCGATGTTGAGAACTCCTTTAAGTTTTTTATCTTTTTTACTTCACCCATAAGAATCTCCTATAAAAATGCCAGTTTCGGACCGCGAACACCGATAAACTGCTGTAACTGAGTTGTAACTTTTCCTGCATCCGCATTAACCTTAAGCTCTTTAAATAGATCTCTTAAATGCTCTTTAGTTAAGTCACGTCCACCTAAACCATATACATAACCAGATAATGCTGCTTTGGTATCTGTATTAAAGAGCGCACCCGCTATCTCATTAAAAAGCATTCCGGGCGCTCCATTTGGAGATGAGCGGTCAAGTGCTCCTATGGCTTTGAGGTCTTTTAGAGCATCAATAACCTCTTTAAAAGGAAATGGGCGTATAACTCTGATTCCAACTACACCTACCTTTATTCCTTGATCTCTTAATTCCTGCGCCACTTCACATGCGGTTTCAACGGAAGATCCCATACATACAACCGCAATTTCCGCATCATCCATGTTGTATTGCTCAACCATGTTGTATTTGCGTCCGGTTAATTTTTCAAAAGCATCAAATGCCTCGTGAATTCTTGGGACTACATTTAACATTAAATCTCTGTGTTGTCTTGCTTTATGCTCAAAGTGCCAATCTTCTTCAGCTTGAACACCGTGAGTTACAGGGTGATCTAAATCAAGCATATCGTTCATCGGCTTAAATTCACCTACAAAATTGTATGCTGCATCGTCAGTTATTGTTTTGACTCCTTGGGCGGTATGTGATGTTAAAAATCCATCTTGATGTACCATAGCCGGAAGCCTGACGCTATGATCTTCTGCTACTTTGAATGCTATAAAATTAAGGTCATATGCTTCTTGTGCGTTATAAGCATCAAATTGAATCCATCCACTATCACGACCTAGATACATATCTGAATGATCACCGTTTACATTAAGCGGAGCCGCTAATGCACGGTTTACAACGTTTAAAACGATAGGCAGGCGCATACCAGATGCCTGGTATAGTGTTTCTACCATAAGAGCGAATCCTTGACTTGACGTGGCAGTAGCCACTCGTCCACCGGCCGCAGAAGCTCCGATACATCCACTCATTGCAGCATGTTCTGATTCGACCATAACAAACTCACCCTCTATATATCCGTCTGCTAAAAATTTTGCATAACCCTCAACAATTGGAGTTGACGGAGTAATAGGATAGGCTGCAACAACGTCTATTTGAACCTGTCTCATGGCTTGTGCAGCTGCAAAATTTCCGTCCCATACTTCAATATCACGCAATTCTAGTTTATCAAATGCCATTATTTTTCTCCTTCATCTTTACTAGGCCAAGCGGCAAGAGCCTGCTCTTCATCTGTTTGCTCTGAATACATGAGCAGTGATTTTGGATTTGTAGGGCATACTTCAACGCAAATGCCACAGCCTTTACAATGATCCATGTCAATGCCAATCATCTTCTTATCACGAGAGATAATTGAGATATCGGGACAATATACCCAGCAAAATTGACAGTCTATGCAATAATCTTTATTAAACACAGGTTTTTCGATACGCCAATCGGCAACACTCGCGGTAAACGAGTTGTTTGACGAATAATCCCTATCTTCTTGCAGCGTTAATGCAACATCTTTAGCCTCGCCGTTAAATGAACGAAGCATCGCACCTATTTCAAATTCATCCCATCCTTGTTCTGCCATCATTTACTCCTTATTTGACTTCATCATACGCGCGTTGAATTGCAAGCATATTTGCATCAACAATCTTTTGAGGCAATTTTGCTAAAATACGTTTCATATTCTCTTTAAAAAATTCAATATCATACATTTTAGAAATTTTCATAAACGCACCAAGCATCGGTGTATTTGGAATAGCGCGTCCGATAGTCTCTTGCGCTATTTTGATACAATCAACGGTATAAACCTTTTTACCTGCGAATTTTGGCTGAGACTCAATCAGCTCTTTTGTATTCATATGCGTTGTTATGATATATGTTGTGCTTTCTTTATCATTTATCGTTACATCGGTCGTATATACCAATGCAGGGTCTATAACAAAAATATAATCAGGATTCATATATTTTTCATGATTTTTTATTGGCTTTTCATCAACACGGTTGTATGCAGTCATTGCTGCGCCGCGTTTTGCAGATCCGTAAAATGCAAAAGCCTGCACTTCTTTACCTGTTGTCGAAATCACATCGGCCAATCCTTTAGCGCCAGTTACGGCACCTTGTCCTGCACGGCTGTGCCACCTTATTTCTAGCATAATTTCCCCTTACTTTTAAGATTTAAAATTATTGTGTGTTATGTATTTTAGGCAACTTGGTCTTAAATACAGCTTGTTTGAGTTGCAATGTTTTTAAAAGTGACAAAAATCATCCTCTATGTCAGTGAAATAATTTTTTTGACGGCTTCTAATGCATTTGGTTTAATTATATTAGTGTATTTTTGTAACTCCTGTGTAGTCTCGTATTCACCGATAATACCCACACTCCTGACATTTGCATTGATAGCACATTGCATATCCATTCTTGTGTCTCCTATCATCCAGCAATTACTTTTATCTACATTTAAGAAACTAATAGCTTTTTCAATAGGTTCACTATTTGGCTTTGGGTTTATGACATCTTCGCGTCCGATTAAAGTATCAAAATACTCCATGAGCCTGAAATGCTCCATTAAAACTTTGGAGTACTTTGATGTTTTTGTAGTGACTATGCCTAGTGTTGCATGCTCGCTTGCAAGCATAACAGCCTCCTTTGCAAAAGGGAGTAGAATCGTTTTTTCAGTGGAGATTTCTCTGTAGTGCTCTTTATATGCGTCAACCATATTATTTATCAATTTTTTATCTTTTAAACCGATTTGTTTATACATTACATCAAGAGGATGACCGATTTGTGCTATGATATGGCTATCAGACGGGCATGCTATGTTGTAAAAATCATACGAATAATGAAAACTTTCTAAAATAGCTTCTGTGGAGTCAATAAGAGTGCCGTCTAAATCAAACAATATGGTCATTTTTTAGCGCTCAGTAAAAAAATATCATATTGCCCATTCTCTTTTGTAACGGTGTATATTTTTGTATATTTTATATCTTTAAAGTTATGTTTTTTTGCTAGTTTTGTAAGGTCTTTTTCACTAAAACCAAAATGATGCACGCCTTCGTTGTCCATATGAAAAGATCCATCTTCACTCATAAGATCAACTATTGCTATGTATCCATTTTCATCTAGCAACTGGTATAGCTTATCAAACAAAATGTCAAGATCTTTTATGTGGTGCATTGTCATAGAGCTGACGATACCATTAAATCTTTTATCTGTTTGAAATTTAGATATATCTTGATGCAGTGTTTGTATGTTTTTGATATGCAGTTCATCTAGTTTTTGCAGCATTTTATCTGATGAATCAACTGCTAGCAA
>WFMO01000030.1 GCA_015489055.1 Helicobacteraceae bacterium
ATAATCTACATCTGTATTGATAATCTTATTTTGATACAGTATCTGACCATTTTGTAAAATGGCACCGCTAGAGGATGAAGATACTATTGAACTGTTTAAATCATGCTGATAGGGCCAATCTCCAACTACGCTTTGAGTCGGCTTAAACACCTCTTTGTCGCTGCATCCGCCTAGAAAAAGTATTGATGCCACTAGCACCATGTATATAATACGCTTCATGCTATTTTAGTCCATAATGGTATAAAATATTTGCAACCTGGCTAATAGGAGAATTTGCGGGTATCTGTTTTAGCGTATCGTCTGCTTGGGCAGTTTTATGCTGTTTTAGCTGTAAATATGCAACTTGCAACACAGCTAATTGTTTATATATAGCTTCTGGCTTTGTGATATATTTATTTAGTGCGCCTTTGCTGGCTTTAATGCTTGCTAACTGATATGACGCCAAATCCGAAACAAATAATGTTTTTGAATCAGTCAACTGTTTTAAAATCTTAGGATTATTATTTTTTATGCCAAGTTGCAGCATATATATATTGTATAAGTTATTATTGTCATTTTTGAGCATAGTTAGAGCACTTTTATCATCTGGATTATGTTGCAATGTTATAAAAGCAGAGTTTGAAAGTTTGATATCTTTTGATTGCTGATGAGTATAAAACATCTCCGCCACTCCCGCAACAATCAATGCTATAACAACAATATATATCAAAGACTTATATTTTGTTACAAAACTCTCTATTCTGACAGCATTTGCAAAAAATTTCTCTTCGCTGTTTAATTGATCTTTTACCATAGATACGTCATCTTTAAAACCCAAAGTATGTCTCCCATTATGTAAGTGCACAATAATATCCAATAGATTGTTAAAGTTTTGTAAAATCGTATTTTTTTGTTACAATTAGCAATTAGGGTTTTTAAAGGGGCCCTTAATTAAAAAAGGAATCCCATGCAAGTAAATGAACAGCTTTTAACACATTTGGAAAATTTGTCATATCTTAAAGTATCTGAAGATAAACGTCAAGAAATCATAAATCAGCTCTCTCAAATCGTTTCGTTTGTCGATAATCTAAGCCAATTGGATACCAACTCAATTGATGAAACTTTTACTATGACTAATCAGGCTACTTATCTCCGCGAAGATGAACCGGTATTTAGTTCAGACATTAATGCAAATATTATAAAAAATGCACCGCGTACTGAAAATAATTTCTTTATAGTTCCAAAAATCATAGAATAAAAAGGCATACAAATGGGGCAGGAAATACCAAAACTAGATATAAAGAAACTTCTTAAAAGCGTAGTAGCATACAAAGCATCCGATTTGCATCTAGTTGCAAATTCTGAGCCACAGATACGCATCGACGGAAGACTCGTCGCTCTTAATCTGCCAAAATTAGACGGTGATTTGATTATGGAGATGGGATATACCCTGCTAGCTGAAAAGCAAAAAAAGGATTTTGAAGAAAAAGATGAGCTTGATTTTGCTATCATGATTCCTAATATCGGGCGTTTTAGGTGTAATTATTATAAAACAATGGGTGACATGGCTTGTGCATTTAGGATTATACCTATTGAGGTTCCGTCACTAGATGATTTAAACGCAAAACAGATGTTCAAAGAGCTAGTTAAGCGTGAAAAAGGTCTTATTTTAGTTACGGGACCGACAGGAAGCGGTAAATCTACAACGCTTGCTGCTATGTTAAATGAAATTAACCTTACTGAAAAAAAGCATATTATCACTATAGAAGATCCTGTAGAGTTTGTACATAAAAACAATAAATCTCTTTTTTCACAGCGAAATATCGGAACAGATACAAGTTCGTTTTCTACAGCACTGAAATATTCTCTTAGACAAGATCCAGATGTTATATTAATCGGTGAGATGAGAGATAAAGAGACAATTGGTGCTGCATTAACGGCAGCGGAGACGGGGCATCTAGTTTTTGGCACTTTGCATACAAACTCATCACCACAAACAATCAATCGTATTATTGATGTCTTTAGCGGAGATGAACAACCTCAAATACGTGCACAGCTTTCCACATCACTCGTTGCCGTCATCTCTCAAGCACTGCTTCCTCGTATTGGCGGAGGGCGCGTTGCGGCCCAAGAGGTTATGGTAACTAATCCAGCTGTTGCAAACCTGATTCGCGAAGATAAAATTCATCAACTATATTCACAAATGCAGTTAAATCAGCAAGAAACAAATATGACGACTCAAACTCAGGAATTAGCTGAGCTACTTAGAAAACAAGTCATAACAAAAGAAAATGCTATTGCATATTCTAATCGTCCCGAAGAACTGATTAAAGTAATATCTTCTATGTAAATTCATCGCCACCTAAAAAAGGTACTCACAAACAACGTGCTTCTTTTAGCGTATCGGCTATCAAAAAAGCAAGCTCTAACGACTGGTCGGCATTTAGACGAGGATCACAAT
>WFMO01000031.1 GCA_015489055.1 Helicobacteraceae bacterium
ATTAAAGAGTTTGGCGGAAATGAGCATTTTCAGCCGGCATTTATCATGAGCAACCAAAAAGGCGCTTCTTTTAGCTGTGGACATAATTCAGGTGCATTTTTTCTTTTAGCTCTAGCGCTTCTTGCTACTAAAAGACGGCGATTTTGGCTCACGCTTGTATATATTTATGGCATCTTAATAAGTTTTGATAGGATTGCTGAAGGTGGACATTTTTTTAGCGATACAGTCGTAAGTTTTTTTGTGGTATATATAACGGCATACGCTCTTTACGGATATATGTTTTCAAAGGAGAGTAATGATTCTTAACTTTAGGCGAGGAAGTGCTTATGCCAACAAAAAAGCCCATATTTATTTAGCCAAAAAAAATCCGGGTGATATTCATAAAATAACGGTTATCCGTCATGCTGCTATCGGTGATTTCATGAATATAAGACCATTTCTAATTGAGCTGCGTAATTATTTTCCAAATGCAAAAATTACACTTTCTGTGCTAAGAAGTGCAACATACGGCATACCCGATGATTTAGCGGATGATATTCATATTATGGATAAAGATGATCCAGAAGATCCACTAAAAAAAACAGGCTTTTTCAAGCGAATAGAGCAAGCGCGCACCTTACCCCCGCAAGATATTATATTTGATTTAACAGATAGCACGCTTAGTGCTTTTTTACTGTTTTTTTCGAAAGTTGGTTTAAAAGTGGGCTATCCGTATCGAATATTTAGGCGTTTATTTGTTGATATGGGAGTATATCGAAGCGATTTTGTTATAGAAGCTGAGTCAACACTGCATATGTTAAATATGCTCGGAATGCCGAAAATTAAAAATCTTAGATATGGATTTGAAAAGAAATATAAAAAAAATGATACGCGTACAATCATCTACTTTGCCGGGGCCTCCACGACAGGAAAACGGTGGGAAGCAAAAAAATTTGCCATGCTTATAGATAAAATGTCTTTAAAATACACAAACTATAAACATATAATTCTTCAAGGTATAGGCGCGGATGAAAAATTTCTTGATATATACAAACCTTTAGAAATAAAAGAGAATGTATTTTTACAAGAGGCTATGAAATTAGATAGCACAATGCAGTTTTTAACAGATGCCCGTTGTGTCGTCTCAAATGATACAGGCATAAGAAATATGGCGATTGCACTGCAAACACCGACAGTCGGCATATTTTTCGGTACAAATCCTTTTAGATATTGGCCAAGCGATGCAATCCACGAATGCGTATTTAATAACCAATATGCAAGTCCTGATGTTGAAGATGTATATAAAACAACAGCCAGGCTTCTAGATACGCTCTACTTATGAAGATTCTCATCATTCTTCCAAACTGGCTTGGTGATGCGCTTATGGCAACTCCAGCGATAGAAGTTTTAAGCAATACCTATCCTGATGCAAAATTTACTTTTATAGGCAGCGCTGTTTCTGTTGAAGTGCTTAAATATCATCCCAAATGCGAAGCATGCTATATAGATAAAACAAAACAAAAAGGCAGCAGAATTGTAAATACATATAGATTTGCCAAAAAACTCGGCTTATTTGATATGGCAGTTAGCTTCAGAAATCAACCCCATGTATCTCTTTTTTTAAAATTTATAAAAGCTCACATAAGCTGTACAAGAAGTGCATGGCACTCTAAAATACTCCTTGATAAAACATTAAAGGTCAGCACTGATAAGCATCTGGTTTTACAATATAAAGATATCGCAACATGCAGTAACAATACAGATGCTCCGCCTTTAAAACTATACATAAAAAGACATAACTTTAAGCACCCTGCACTAGGCATTAATGCCGGAGCAACTTATGGAAGTGCAAAAAGGTGGCTACCAAAAAGGTTTGCGCAGGTGGCGGCATATTTTAGTTCACGATTTGATATTGTTATTTTTGGAAGCCAAAACGAAGAAAATACCGCCATTGAAATAGTAGATGAATTAAAACGCTTACATGTAAACAATTACACAAATTTAGCAGGTAAAACAGATATCGCACAACTATGCTCTTTTGTGGGGGGGTGCTCTCTTTTTATCACAAACGATAGCGGCCCCATGCATATAGCCGGCGCATATCAAGTTCCCACGGTATCTATTTTCGGCCCTACCAGATTTACAGAAACCTCACAGTGGAAAAACAGTAAAAACAAACTGGTGCGTCATGATTTAAAATGTGCGCCGTGTATGAGAAGAGAGTGCCCTCTCAAGCATCACGACTGTATGAACACAATTACAACTAATGAAGTCATACAAGCCGCTAAAGCTATCACTTAATCGCCAAAGAGCGGTTCTTTTTTATTTTTATACCAACTGATGATATGATTCCATGCTTCATCAGCGTTATCTACGATTTTAAAAATATCCAAATCCGCATGCCCTACGACTCCCTCTTCTCTTAAAAATGTAAAGTCAATTGCCCTGTTCCAATAATATTTTGAAACTAAAACTATTGGGATAGGCTCCATTTTTTTCGTCTGAACAAGTGTTAATAATTCAAAAAGCTCATCAAATGTACCAAAAC
>WFMO01000032.1 GCA_015489055.1 Helicobacteraceae bacterium
AGAAAATGAATTTAACACATTTAGATGAAAACAAACGACCAAAGATGGTTGATGTTTCACAAAAGCAACAAACAACACGAGTAGCAGTAGCCAGCGGTAAAATAAAGATGAGTTCGGATGCTTATGAGGTAATTGTGCAACAAAAGAGTAAAAAAGGTCCTGTTTTACAAACTGCCGTAATAGCCGCTATAATGGGTGCAAAAAAAACAAGTGATATCATCCCAATGTGCCATCCGCTAAATTTAAGTGGCATTAACTGCGATATAAAAGAACAACCCGATTTACCGGGTTTTAAACTTTATGTAACTGCCAAATTAACAGGTCAAACAGGTGTAGAGATGGAAGCATTGACGGGTGTTGGTATCGGACTTTTAACGATATATGACATGGTAAAAGCGATAGATAGATCCATGATAATTACAGATATTATGCTACAAAGTAAATCAGGAGGAAAAAGTGGAGATTATCAACGATAGCAAAGAAAAACTACAACTGCAATACCCATGCAGTTGGTGCTACAAGTTAATAGGAGAAAACAAAAATAACCTTCATAATGCAGTTAAGAGCATCATAAAAGAAAAGCCGCATTCATTGACTAAATCCAACCAAAGCAAAAGTGGAAAATATGTCAGTATGAATCTTGAGCTGCTTATAGATAATGAAGATGAAAGAAAATATCTCTATGAAGCGTTAAAACAGCACAAACATATAAAAACCGTACTTTAAAGGAATTGCTATGAATATCGAACAGTTTGAGAGAAGCGTTAAAACAAGCTATAAAAATATAAACGCAAAAACACTTAAAGAAAGAATTGCCAAACTCATAGAGGCTATTTCAAAAGAGTGGGATATAGATTCTAAAGACTTTACAGCGCGGGAACTAAATGTTATAACCTCCACGCTTCTTAGCAAAGAAACAAAAACATTGCACGATGAAGTAGAAGATATTATGGCGCAACAGGAGCATTTACAAAGACATATAGATAAAACAACGCATGCCTTGCAACATTTAAAATATGATATTTTTAATGACATAGAAGATGTTTTATCAGATGTACCCCAAGACACTCTTGCAAAACTACATCAGATAAAATTTCAATCTCTTGACCTTCTTGACCTACTTAGCGAAATGGTTGAATCTGCGCTTATAACTTCACTTGAAAAAAATGATTCGGATATAGAAGAGACAATTCAAGAGATTATAAAAGATATTACGTATGAGACTCTCAATGAAGGACCAATCAACAGCATACGAATTAGAAAAATACTCTCTACTATCTTGCAAACCACAGTCAACATAGCAGAAGCAACACCAAATCAGGCACAAGAACTACTTTCTTCAACTCTAAAAGGCATGAAAACAGGTGTTATAAAATCTATTACAAAATTTAAGCAAAATCTTCTAAACACCCCTGATGAGGTAAAGTCAATCATTATTGACGATTATGATCAAACCATAAATGAACTCAATCACATAGATGTATTATTTACACAGGTCATAACAGATATCAGTGAGAGCAATACTAAAGAAACCAAAGAACTCTTAGACAAGATACAAATATCTCTTAAATATGACCTGCAAGAACTAATCTTTGTCTCAAAAGAGACAGTTGGCGTTATGAAACAAAAATTTAATGACTTAAAACGCGAAGCATTGCAACGAAGCGGTAAAGTTTTAAAACTACAAAAAGCGCAAGAAGCTTCACGCATGGGCAAGCAAGCATGGGTTGTTGCAAAAACAAAGCTTGGAAGCGCTATCAAATCAGCTAAAAGCGCAATAGATAAAAAAAATAAAGATTAATCACCAAGAATCATCTCCACCAAAATCTCCCGATGAATCATCACCCCATGATGAATCGTCAGATATTCCAAAATCTGGATCAGACGGCGGCTGTGTGACACTATCGTCTTGCGATAAATTATTATCTGAAGAGATATTTGTATTATCGTCATGGGTAAAATGGTCAAACAGTTCTTCACCAGCTGCAAAACCAACACCAGCAGCAAGTCCCGAAGCAAGACCAGAGCCAATACCACCAAAACCGCTCCGAGAGTTCTGATAACTGCCTTGGTTATTTGCTCCTGTGTTTGTATTGTTTGAGTAGGAACTTGGCCTAAAATTACGCTTTTGTCTAAATGAACGGATCATTAACAATATAAACAAGACAGCTACGATAAACAATATAATCGCCATATAAGGAACATGACTTTCATGCGCAACAGATCTACGCTTTAAAGACAACATGTTTTGTAGTTGATTAACTGATTGGGCTGACACAAAAGAAAGTGTCGGAGAGATACTTTTGGCGATTCGTAACTCATCTCTAGCTCCAGCTACCCTTCCCTCTCTTGCCAAAATTTCAGCATCAACATAATGAGCTTTTGCACTGTTTGGGTGAGCTTGCAGTACAATCTGAATCATACGTGATGCGCGGGACAAATTGCCTTGTCTAACAGTTTCATATATCTGCGTCACTGTCGGAATATTCTGTGCAAACAAAAAGCTTGGTAAAAGAACAAGGATGCATAGCGATATTATTTTTTTCATATTCTGTTTCCTATATAAAAATTTTAAAGCAAAATAGTAACAAAAATCATTAAATAGATGTTAAATAGATATAGATGGTGCTCACAACTGGACTCGAACCAGTGACTTTTACCTTGTCGAGGTAACACTCTACCAACTGAGTTATGCGAGCACTTTTTTAGCAGGAGTGAGATTTTACAATTTTACATCTTAAATTTACCAAAATTTAATGAAAAATTGTATAACATCTTATATGACTTCACTTGAAAAGACACTAGATTCTTATTGGCTATGGGCCGAGATACAAGATATGCTAAATTTATCAAATCCGGCATATAAATATTGGAACACAGCTAAACATATAAAACTAAACAATAAGTATATATTTTTACAAAAAAATACTTTACCGCAAAAATATTCCCATGTCCAAAACAAACTAACAGATCTTAGCGGATATCTGCCCATACGCTATGCTGCTAACGCTTTACATGTAAATGAACATATATTTACCTCTAGTAAAATGTCGCTATATGACAGATTTGAGTACAGATATGTTCAAAATATAAAATTTGTCAATATAAAAAAATTTTTAAAAGAGTTTGGCATAAAAACAGATAAAAATTCCCTGCTGCATCTAGGATTGTTAAAAAACCTTGAGATTATACCAAACAGCAGATTTTATAATCTTGGTAACCATTACGGATTGGTTGTGTATGATTAAAAAAGATACACACAAAAACTTTTTAAGCTATATCAAATAGATAAGACTATATTATTTCAGTATATAAAGAGGACAAAAAAACTCCTTTTTAAAATAGATATTAATCAAGGAAAAATATGCCAACAGATACAGAAGTTAAATTTGAAGATATGACACTTGTTCAACAGATAAAAGCAATTGACGAGGTCATTGATGAAAACGTTAGACAGTTTTTAGTGATGGATGGCGGAAATATGGAAGTTATTGATGTAAAACCAGCAGACGATAACGTAGATGTTTATATAAGATACGTAGGAGCATGTAATGGATGCGCAAGTTCTACAACAGGTACGCTTTATGCCATTGAAAGCACTTTAAAAGAAAAACTCTCTGCAAAAATCAGAGTCCTTCCAATCTAGCACACGCAACCCTTTAAGAATTATATTTTTTAAAGGGTTGAGCTATTGTAGATTAATCATGTTTGTGTTAAAATTGTCAATATAAAACATTAAAGGTTAAAAATGCTACATGAATATCGTGATGTAATCTCCCATATGAAAGAAAATCAGGCGGCAAATGCTCATTTTTTGAAGATTTTTGATCGTCATAATGAACTTGACGATAAGATAAATCAAGCTGAAAAAGGTAGTCTTGCTATCACTGATGAAGAGATAGAAAAACTAAAAAAAGAAAAACTTAAACTAAAAGATGAGGCATATCACATCATCTTGCAATATAAAACAAAGCATAAGCTTTAGTTTTTATTTTGTATCATCCGCTCAAAACGCGAAATGACAGCCATATATATCTTTGGCAACTTAAACTCTATCGTATCTAGCTCATTTGACAATGTTTGCGTCCAAGCAAACTCGTCATTTTTGAGCTCTCTTAAAAATGATATTCGTCTCTCAAGAAAATAAAAATACAGCACAACACTTAAAACAGCCGCATACACACACCAAACAGAGGTAAAAGCATAAGGCTTAAATATACGCACTACAGTGATACCCAGCAGGTTCAATAATCCATACAACTGTATAGATATACTACTGCTTAAAACAAGTGAACCGCAAGTAGTAAGTACATATAAAGCAGCAACCCAAAGATGATGCGTCGCCGGGTTTACATATACCAATGCATCATTATGTTCAAACACAGATGTTGGATAAACTCCTAGTCCCCACAGAGTATAACCAGCCAATAGCGCGCCGATAACAGCTAAGACTGCTATCATGTTTTTTCGAATACCTTTTGCCTCTAACATCCAAATAGCAAATGGGACTAAAAACTGCAAAAAGCCCTGTGCATAAAAAACAAAAATACTCTGCGCTAAATGAAGCGCTCTAGCTGAGATAAAATGATTTACCCCTAACCAAACAAATCCCTGCGTAAATTGATGTAGCGCAAACAGCAGCGGTAAAAGCGCAAATGCAACCTCTTTGGCAGCACTGACTTTACGTAAAGTCAAAATACCGACAGTTCCGATAAATCCGCTTAAAACAAAATTTAGTATTGCAAATTCCATAGCCAGCCTTAAAATCAATAATTTATAAGCGTGAA
>WFMO01000033.1 GCA_015489055.1 Helicobacteraceae bacterium
GCAAAATAACTTTGTTTTCGTATTTAACTGCACATGCACTTCCAAACCTATGACTGTTTCAAACATATATTAACCTTTTATAAATTTTCTAATAGACGCATACGCAAACGCACCGCATTTTTCTACCGCTTCTATCTGTGAGTCGTCCAAAATACCGCCTAACGCTATAACTTTGATGCTAATTGTATCTACTATATCTTTTAAAGGAGCTAAACCGACGGGTTTTGCTTTGTTTGGGGTATAGAAAATCGGACTAAACGTAATCGCATCTGCGCCATGTCGCTTGGCTGTTTTGGCTTCATCTAATGTATGCGTACTAACTACGGTAAAGAGTCCTGAGTCTTTTGCTTTTTGTACGTCTTGTAGCTGAATAAATGGCAGATGCACACCATAAGCACCAAGCTTTAAAGCTAAAGAAAAGTCTTTGTGCAATATCGGTTTTACCTTAGCATCTTTACATGTAAAGACAAACTCTTTTGCAAAAAATTCATAATCTTGATTTTGTTTGTCACGATAAAGCGCAAATTCCGCGCTTTGTAGGTTTTGCTTTAAGACAGATTTGAAGGTATCTAAATCTGATGAATAATAAAGTGGATCAGTTATAAGATAACCAGGTATCATAACCTAGTGATCTGTATCATAAACAGCGATGGCACCGCCTAAATAAACATATGATAAAATCATAAAAATAAAGGCCTGTAAAATCGCCATAAATGCCAAAACTGCGTAAGGTATCAAAGGCAAAAGCCAAGGGGCGAGCATTAGCACAACTGCTAAAAACATATCATCACCCTTTACATTACCAAACAAACGAAAGCTGAGTGAAATGATACGTGAAAAATGCGATACTACCTCAATAGGAAACATAAGCCATGCAAGCCACCAAACAGGACCCATAAAGTGTTTAAAATAAGTTATAAAACCATTTTTACGCAATCCCTCATAATTATAATACAAAAACACTACAATTGCCAGCGAAAGCGTAAAGTCCAAAGATGAAGATGGTGCTTCAAATCCGGGAATCAAACCTATAATATTTGCGATACCGATAAAAAGTCCAAGAGTCGCTACAAGAGGCAGATATTTACGTGCATCTCTCTCTTGCATGGCATCAGTCCCCATAGCCACAACGCCATCTAAGTATGCCTCAAAGACATTTTGTATGCCTGTGGGTACTAAACGCAGATTTGATACTGCCATTTTTGAGATGATAAGAACAATAACAGCTGAGAAAACCATCTGAGAAAAAAACAGATAACTATGATTTTGAGACACTAATCCAAAAAATGTAAACAACCTATCCATAAAAACCCCTGCGTAAAAGAAAATAATATTCGGATTATATAATAAAAAGCATTAAAAAATGCTTTTTATACAAAAAAGAGGTGCTTAGAAGTTGTATGTTAAGTATGCCTGAAGTGTGCTATAGCCTACATTACTATTTTGATCATTTGCTTTTGTAAATATATAAGCCAAAGTAGTATCTAGCGGTCCAAAAGATTTGCTTGCAGTTGCTGTAAATTCAGTCATTTGTGTTTCAGGCGGAGTAAGTCCTAATGGATTATTTCCTTCATTTTTGCTTGTAACTGTATGCGTCCAAAACAGTCCCAAATCAAACAGACCGTTTACCGGTGAAGTTAATGTAACATTATAACCGGTTGTATCTGCGCGAACTATATAACCATAATTCCACCATGCTTCAGTATAAAGTTTTGATTGGCCATTGTTGCCAAGTTCTGCAAGATTTTGACCAGCACCTAAGCCATCTGCATCTTTGCCGGTTTGTGAGATAGCGCCTGTTAATGTTGCGATATCTTTTAAAGCATATCCAAGCTTAAATGCAACTGCACTGTTTGATTGACGTTGATTACCTCCAAGATGTGGTATAGCGTTTAAATCATAATTTATACCTGTATATTGCGCGCCTGCAATAACACCCATCATTTTCACATCAGCTTCAAGCCACCAATCTTGAACATACTGCGGTGCGTCGTAGTACCATGCTTGAAGTTTTAACGGCTTGATTGAATTATTGATAACACCTGCTGCATAAGCACCGTTATAAAACTGAGAAAAGTTACTGCCGTTGTTCATACCTTGAATCCTGTTTGGTTCACCAATACCAGATGTTAGTGTATTTTGATGTTGGTTTATCTTTGTTCCTGCTCCAGTTTGTCCATAATTTTGTCCAATGGCCGCATTTCCGTTACTCCCACCAACATAAGCAGCAACTAAGGTAGTATTTGGAATATCCCGGTTTACAAGCACGGCGCCTTCAAAAGTATTTTCAACAATCGACCATGTTTCTGTAAAAACAAGCGGAGTATCAAGCTTCATGCGACCGATTTTTGCTGTTGTCTTACCGTAAGTACCGGCTATCCAAGCGGTTTTAAACCAATAACTATCGGTTAATCCGTTTGTGCCCTCCCAAACATTACTAACTAACTGACCTTGTAAGCCCAAAGAGCTAAGAGCTACCATGCTAGCACC
>WFMO01000034.1 GCA_015489055.1 Helicobacteraceae bacterium
ATGAAAAGACTAAAAGCAATGTTGAAGAGTTAAGCGCTAGAGATTCTACGATATGCGTCATAAGTCCACAACAGTTTAAAAAAGCCGATGATTTTATACAAACCAAACAAACAAATCATTACATGTTAGAATTTTTTGAGATGATGGTAGCCACACAGCTTTTAGCGCTTGAAATTGCAGTTAGGCTTGGTAATGATATTGATATGCCTAGAAACCTTGCCAAAAGCGTTACGGTAGAGTAAATAGTTTTATATAGATATAAGTTTATAAGTTTTTATGATATATTTATATTGATTGTTATATTATATGCTAAATTATTATTGGAAAAATATGAATACAAAAAATAAATTTTTGCTCTTAGTTGTAGCCATGTTACTATCGCTAACTGTAGCAGTCATCATAAATATCGGCTTAAATTTTAGAGATTTTGCCATACAAAGTGCTGTTAAAAAGGCGGAACTTGCCGCTGAGATTATCAAAGATGGACTAACAACACAAATGGTTGACGGTGTTATGTCAAAGCGCCAATACTTCCTTGATACAATTATGCAAAACAAAAATATTAAAAATCTTTGGATAGTACGCGGAAAAAATGTAAACAAACAGTTTGGCCCGGGATTTACTGACGAAGCACCCAGAGACTCAATAGATAGACATGTCCTAGCAACAGGCAAAATGGTAGAAAAATTTACAGAAAATGCAGATAATGCAAAACTTAGAATAACTATTCCCTATAAAGCTATATCTAACTCAACAACCACATGTATAAAATGTCACCATGTAGCATACGGCGCGACTCTTGGTGCGGTAAGCATGGAGATGAATATTGACGGTACAAGAAATGCCGGAGCCGTTACGCTTGTTAAAATTTTTGGCATCAATATAGCATTTTTAATTCTTGTACTGCTTATACTAAATTACTATATGAAACCCTACATGAAATTTTTTGATGATTTAAGACAAGGTATCAAAAAAGCACATTATGGTGATTTCACATCAAAGATTCATACCAATGTAAAAGGTGAGGCACAAGAAGTTGCCAATCAAATAAACACTCTATTTAAAAAGATGCAAGAAGCTTTTGGTGAAATAAAACATACTTTAGCTACGTTTGTTACAAAGTCAAACGTTTCATGCAATGATCCTTTATATGAAGCTAAAATGATTATCAGCGAACTATCAGATATATATAAGTTTAAAAAAACCATAGAACTTGATAAAACACGAGATGAGATATATTCAAGGTTTATTCTAATTATGCAGACAAAGTTTAATATACAAAATTTTTGTCTGTTTGAAGCAGATAAAATCAATGGAACAAGAAAAATGGTTTATACTTCAAGTATAAGTATTTGTGATGCTACAGTTGATTCAAATGTAGATTTATGTAGAGCATACAGAACAAACAGCGATATCACATCAACGGATTTTCCAGATTTGTGTGAGAGCTGCACTAGCCAAAATAAAGAATACATATGTATGCCTTACAATATAAATGAAGACGTTGCTCTTGTTATTGAAATGATATTTGAAGATGAAAAAACTCTAAATGAAGCGAATGAACATCTATCTAGTATCAAAAATTATCTTGAAGCCGCCAAGCCGGTTATAGAGTCAAAGATACTCACAGACAAACTTCGCGATACATCATTGCGCGACGGCATGACAAAACTTTACAATAGACGTTTTCTTGAAGAGTTTATAGAAACATTTTCAAGACAAGCCAAAAGAGATTCCTCTATAGCATACAGCGTATTAATGCTAGATATAGACTTCTTTAAAATGGTAAATGATACTTATGGACATAATATTGGAGATTTGGTTATAAAAACTTTAGCAGATATTATGCAAGATTCTATCCGTCAATCTGATATGGCGATAAGATACGGTGGAGAAGAGTTTTTAATACTGCTTTATAACACCACTAAAGAAGGGGCGCTAAAAGTAGCGCAAACTATCAATTTAAAATTTGCTAAAGCTATTTTTGATGCTAAAACAGAAACTTTTCAAAAGACAATCAGCATAGGCGTTGCACATTTTCCTGATGATGGAGACTCATTATGGAAAGTTATAAAAATGGCTGATATTGCTCTATATTATGCCAAAGAACATGGCAGAGATCAAGTAGTAGAATTTAAAAGTCAAATGCATGAAGGAGAAGATTTCTAATATCAATCTTCTTTTAATGAAGATTGATAAGTGTCTGAATATAACTCCTATTTTTTTGTAGAACAGGCACTAACTCCAGGAGGTGTTGTCGGCTGAATTGCTTCATTATCCACGCCGCCCCCTTCATTAACCCTCTCAATAACACCCCATACCGTCTGTGCGGCTTGCATATACCGTTTCGCACTCTCGCTGGTTGGTGCATTGTAAACTATCGGCTTACCCTCATCTCCACCTATTTTAATTGCAGGCTCAATAGGAATCTGTGCGATAACCTCAGTTTTAAACTCTTTTGCCATAGGTTCAGATGTTCCTTTACCAAAAATATCATATTCAACTCCGGTGTCAGGCGCTATAAAGCCGCTCATATTTTCTACAATACCTGCTATTGGGATGTTTAACTTTTTAAACATATCCAAAGAGCGGCGTGAGTCATCTAGTGCAACCATTTGAGGTGTTGTAACCGTCAGTCCAACAGTAACTGGAACGCTTTGAGCTAAAGTTAGTTGTGCATCACCGGTACCTGGTGGCATATCAATAACTAAAACATCCAACTCACTCCATAAAATATCACGTAAAAACTGTTCAATAGCTTTCATAATCATAGCGCCGCGCCAGATTAGTGATTGACCCTCTTCCATCAATGAACCCATCGACATAACCTCAATACCATACGCTTTCAAAGGTAAAACCTTATTGCCGTTAACTTCTGGCTTAACACCTTCAAGACCAAGCATACGAGGGATATTTGGTCCATAAATATCAGCATCTAAAAGACCTACCTTTTTACCGCTCATAGCAAGAGCTATGGCAATGTTTACTGAAGTTGTAGATTTACCAACACCGCCTTTACCAGAACTTATCATTAAAAAGTTTTTAACTTGAGGAGCTATATTCTTACCTTTTGAAGAACTCTCTCTGGGCATTGCAGGTGTTTTCATGTTTATAATTACTTTTTCTGCACCTATATTTTTAAGCTCTTGCATAGCTTCATCTTTAATCTGCTGTGCAACTTCCGGTGCGCTTGAGGTAATGTCTATGGTAAAACTTACGTCATTATCATGTATATTTATCTCTTTTACAAAACCAAACGCTACGATATCCTTGGTAAAACCGGGATACATAACTTTGCTGAGTGCTGATTTAACTAGCTCTTGCGTCATATATTTCTCCTTAATTTGTATTAAACAGCTTGCGCCGCTTCATTTTCTTTTATAATTCTATCCAGCTCATCACTGTTTTCCATAATATTTTGCGTAATTTTATAGCTACAAAACTTTGGTCCACACATAGAACAAAACTCAGCCTCTTTAAATACATCTTGAGGCAGAGTTTCATCATGATATTCACGTGCCCTTTCGCTATCTAGCGCCAGTTCAAACTGTTTTTCCCAATCAAATGCATATCTTGCATCACTCATCTCGTCATCAATATCACGCGCGCCTTTGCGGCCACGTGCGATATCTGCTGCATGTGCAGCAATTTTATATGCAATAATTCCTTCTCGTACATCTGCTGCGTTTGGAAGCCCAAGATGCTCTTTTGGAGTAACATAACAAAGCATACTAGCCCCATGCCAACCACCGACAGCAGCACCAATCGCACTGCTTATATGGTCATATCCTGCAGCAATATCTGTAACTAGAGGTCCTAAAATATAAAATGGCGCTTCATGGCATAGTTCTCTTTGAATTTTCATATTTCTCTCTATCTGATTTAAAGGAACATGCCCTGGTCCTTCTATCATCACTTGAACATCCCTCTCCCATGCGCGAAGAGTAAGTTCACCTAGAACTTTAAGCTCACCCAACTGTGCCTCATCACTAGCATCAGCCAAACATCCAGGACGAAGACTATCTCCTAATGAGAGCGAAACATCGTATTTTGCACAGATATCCAATATATCATCAAAGGCGGTGTAAAATGGGTTTTCTTTATGATAATGCATCATCCACGCGGCCATCAAGCTTCCTCCGCGACTAACTATCCCCATTTTTCTTTTTGCGATTTTAGGCATAGTTGAGAGTAAAAATCCGGCATGAATAGTAAAATAACTCACCCCCTGCTCTGCTTGTCTTTGTAAAACATCCAGCATAACATCAATGCTTAAATCTTCTATTTTATTGTTTACATCATGGAGTATCTGGTAAATTGGCACAGTGCCTATTGGAATTTTAGAGTTTGCTATAACGCCTTTTCTTATCTCATCCAAATCTCCTCCGGTTGATAAATCCATAGCAGTATCGGCTTTATAGTGCTGCGATACCTGAACTTTTTCAATTTCACCCTCGACATCACTAGCAATCGCAGATGAACCGATATTTGCATTTATCTTACACTTTGAGGCAATGCCAATTGCCATCGGCTCCAGTGAGACATGATTTATATTTGCGGGAATAATCATTCTGCCTCTTGCCACTTCACTTCTAACAAGTTCAGGTAAAATATCCTCAATCTTTGCTACATATTCCATCTCTTTAGTAATAATGCCTTTTTTGGCATAATGCATCTGAGTACGAACTTTATCGTTTTTTCTTTCACTGACCCATTGGCTTCTCATAATATTCTCCTACATTTCATATCATACTTATACACGACTAGACAAAAAAATAACATCTAATTTACACTCAAGGTAAAAAAATTAAATTTTCTTTAAAAATTAAATACATACAATATCCATCCTAGACATTTGTGTACAATTTTACACAAACAAGATAAAAAAAAGCTTTTAAAGTGTATAATTTCGTAACAGTGTTTAAAAAACAGGAGTTTATTTGTCCGATTTAACGCTTATTTTACTCGCAGCAGGTGCTTCGACGCGCTTTAAGATTAATGTCAAAAAACAGTGGTTACGCATACAGGACAAGCCTTTATGGGAGTTTGTTGCGCAAAACTTTAACAAACGATATACTTTTGATAAAATCATTATAGCCGCACCTTATGAAGATGTTACTTTTATGGACACATTTACAGATTTTTTAATCGTAGCAGGAGCAGATACCAGACAGCAGTCACTAAAAAATGCTTTAACGCATGTAGCCACTCCCTATGTGCTAGTCAGTGACATAGCAAGACCCTGCATTGGCGATAAACTGTTTAATGATCTTTTGCAGGCAAAAGGTCATGCCGACTGTATCGTACCGGCTATCAAAGTGCATGATACCGTAGTTTATGACAATCAAACTATCGATCGTGAAAAAACCTTGCGTATTCAAACCCCTCAGCTCTCTAAAACTAATGCGCTGATACAAGCCTTGCAATCAGATACACAATATACCGATGAAAGCAGCGCTATAGCAGCCAACAAAGGCTCAAGAATTTTTATTGACGGTGATGATAAAGCACTAAAGGTGACAACAGTCGAAGATTTAAAAAAACTTCAGTGCCTAAAGGCTCCGCATAGTGTAACGCTTATAGGCAACGGTTTTGACGTGCATCAATTTGACACTACCGGCACCATGTATTTAGGCGGTGTTAAAATTGACCATGATGTTGGTTTTCTTGCGCACAGCGATGGTGATGTTGCTCTTCATGCGCTTATAGACGCACTTCTTGGTGCTGCGGGTCTTGGTGATATAGGAATGCTATTTCCCGATAACGATTCAAGATATAAAGGTATCGATTCAAAAATTTTACTTACACGCTCTGTTGAAAAACTGCACAGATACGGTTTCATAATCAACAATATCGACTTAACGATAATTGCACAAACCCCAAAACTTCAACACTATAAATCCGATATGCGAAAAACGATAGCATCCATACTGCAGATATCTCCGTCAAAAATAAATGTTAAAGCTACAACTACCGAGTATTTGGGCTTTATAGGGCGTAAAGAGGGTGTGGGCGTTTTAGCATCTGCATCACTTAGCTATTTAAATTGGAAAGATACATGAAAATATTAATAATTGAAAATGAAATCTATCTTGCTCAAAGCATCGCAACAAAATTAGCTGATCTAGGACATGTCTGCGAGATATCAACCTCTATAAGATATACTTTAGAGTATAAAAATTATGATGTTGTTTTATTATCAACAAATCTAAACGGCCAAGATTTTAACCATGCTATAGAAGCTTTTAAAAAAATAATCATTATCTTAATGGTTTCATATGTCAGCAACGATACCGTATCAAAACCTCTGTCTCTGGGTGCAACGGATTATATCTTAAAACCGTTCATGATTGGTGAGCTGATAAGAAAAATAGAGCATTACAGAGATTATGAAAAACTAAAGCTAAAAGTTCAGTCATATGATAAATACTTAGAGCACCAATTTGCCGCTATTGAAAAAGACCAGGATGTTGAAAATATTCAACTCCCTATTTTTATATCAAGCAGTTTTCAAAAGTATTCCGATTCTTTTGCTTTTAAATATGCCAAACATACAGATAATGCCCTATTTTTTATATCTCTTGCCGACTCATATGCACTAAAAGAGATAGCCTCCATGCCTAATAATATACTTATCTATGCCACAGATTTTCAAGATATTAAAAAAACTGATAAAAAAGAATTTTTAGATATAATTAAAGATAAACAAATCATTGTCTGTGGTACGGACAAAATACAAGACATTGACTATCCTGTATTAAACATTAAAAATGAAGCAAATATCTTTGAACAAAGTGATATTTTGCAAATAGAAGAATATGTAAAATACATTATCATAAACTATCAAACAAAATTTCCAGATACAGAATTATCTAAAAAATTGGGTATCTCCAGAAAGAGCTTATGGGAAAAAAGAAAAAGATATGGCATTGAAAAGAAAAAATAAAAGTCTGTATATAGATCAAGAAGCTGTTGCTGCTTTGCAAATGTTAAAAGCCGGTTTACTCTCTCCAGTTACCGCGCTTATGAATAAATCTGAAGTTCTTGATGTTTTACAACATTCATCTTACCGCGGAACGACATGTCCGTTTCCTTTTATATTAACTCCTGCCGGAAAACGCAATACACAAGTATTAAAAAGCAGCGAAAGAGGTGATGTGCTGGATTTAGTATGCGAAGGCAAACTTTTTGCGACATTAAAAGTTGATGAAATTTTTCAAATCGATCCAAAAGAGAGATTGCGTCAAATTTACGGTACTTCAGACAAATCGCATCCAGGTGTAAAATCTACATATCAAAGAATAGGCGATTATGCAGTCTGTGGCCAATACACACTAAAAGAGCCACTGCCCAATTTACATAAACAAACCATCATGCAGGCAAAAGAGCGCATAAACGCTAATAGTGTTACGGCAATTATGATGGCTGCTAATCCATTGCATCGTGCCCATGAAAGATTAATAAGACAATCTTTAGACAGCAGCAATCTTGTTGTTGTGTTTTTACTAAAACCACATTGCAGGCAAGATATCGCATATGATATAAGATATGATATGGTGAAATATTTTGCAGATAATTATTTGCCTAAAAACCAAGTCATTATAGTTCCTTTAGAGCAAAATTATATATTTGCCGGAATCAATGAGATTATTATAGATGCGATACTAGCTAAAAATTATGGATGTACACAACTGTTAATAGGTCCAAATCACGCAGGTCTTGGAATGTACTATGAAAGTAATTCAAATAAATCTATCATAGACAGCATCAAAGGCATAGATATTAAGATTTCTATTGCAAGAGAGTATGTTTATTGCGATACATGTAAAACTCTAGTCAGCACAAACACATGCCCACACGGACATCATCATCATATTTCATACCATG
>WFMO01000035.1 GCA_015489055.1 Helicobacteraceae bacterium
ATACAAGACAATAGTGCTATTGCTATAGAGTCAAATATATTTAAACTCAGACAAACGGATATGATCTCTCAAAAACGAAGATATTATCCAACGGTTCGTTTTACTTCATATGCCGGTTATGGGGCTAGTAACAACAATATATTTATGGTAAATAGTGCAGGTGCAGGTGCCTTTTGGCAGATGGGATTAACTATTAATTTGCCAATTTACAACAAAGGAGATATACGTCTAGGTGAGCAGAAGAGTATATATGACGCACTAAAGCAGAAAAAAATTCTCTCATCAAAAATAAAAAGTACACTGCTGCAAGTAGATCATTCGTACAACAATCTTAAAATGATAAAGAAACAAATATCAATAATTAAAGAACAAGTATCTTTGCAGGCGCTAAAGATAAGAGTAGCGCGTGCAAATTTTCTTCAGGGAGTTTTACCTTATAGAGTATATGCAAATGCTGTTGCGAGTTTTTTAAGATATAAACTGCAACTGTTATCACTACAACAAACTTATATAAAAGAGATGGCAATACTGAGCTCACTTACAGGAGAGACAAAAGGTTTTTATGAGTCGTATTAAAGTTGTGTGGACAGGAGAGGGAACATATCCTTACGTTACAGGTGGAGTTAGCACATGGGCGGATATACTTGTGCATGAGCTTAAAAATATCGATTTTGTGCTTATTCCCATTCAGATGCATCCATATGTAAAACTTAAATTTGATATTCCGCCAAATGTAGTAGATATCATCAATGTTCCTCTTTGGGGCACAGAAGAACCCATAGAATATATAAGACAGATTGCATTTGCCAAGATTTATGAGTCTAAACTTAAAACAAGTGAAAGCGACAGTCTTGATGTGCTTAATTCCATTATGATTTTAATACTGGACCATATATACCGAAAAAAAGAAGATTTAGACGCAGTCGGTGATGCGCTGTATGAGTTTTACGAGTATTTTCATGTTTATGATTATTATGAAACTTTTAGAAATGAAAAACTGTGGCACATCTATAAAAAATATATTTTAGAACATTATAAAGATGAAAACGAGGATATACCGACAGTCTTTGATATGATAGAGGGGCTTAGATATCTGTACAGGTTTTTTATCTCAATGCTGCCCAAGCTGCCTGATGCACATATATATCACTCATCTGCTGCGGCTTTTTGTGGCCTGTCATGCATTATCGCAAAAAAAAAGTTTGGTAGCAAATTTTTGCTGACTGAGCATGGTGTTTATGTAAGAGAGCAGTATCTAGCCGCATCCAGAGCGCAGATGCCGTACAGAACCAAAGAGTTTTTAATGGGGTTGATAACACTGGTTTCAAAATTAAATTTTCATTTTGCGGATATCGTCTCACCGGTTTGTAACTATAACGCAAGATGGGAGACAAAGTGGGGCGTTGATGAAGCAAAAATAGATACTATTTATAACGGCATAGATGTAAATAAGTTTAGAAAGTTTGAGGTTAAAAAAGAACAGGACAGGCCAACTGTTGTTATGGTTGCAAGGATAGACCCGTTAAAAGATATACAAACATTTATTAAAACTGCCAAACTTGTATCAAAAGATATGCCTGATGTGTTGTTTAAGTTGTATGGTCCGGTTAATGAGAAAAAATATTTTAAAGAATGCGAAGCTTTAGTAGTCAAGTTGGGCATAGAACACAATTTTACTTTTGCAGGGCTTACGAACAGCCCTGAGAGTGCCTATAATGAGAGTGATGTTGTTATGTTGACAAGCATTTCTGAAGCTTTTCCATTTGTGGTCTTGGAAGCTATGGCATGTGAGTGTGTTGTTGTCTCATCAGATGTAGGTGGAACCAAAGAGGTGCTTGAGGGATATGGTTATGTCATAAAGCCTAAAAATTATCAAGAGTTTGCCGATAAAGTTACGTATATCTTAAAAAATCCGGATATTGCAAGTGATATGGGAGCAGATGCAAGGCAAAGAGTGCTTAATGGCTTTACTATAGAAGACATGGTTGATAATTACGCCAAAACATATAAGCAGATGTATGAAGATGTTTTACAGATAAGGCAAACAAATGCAAAAGGCTGATAAAGATTTAAAACCATTGTATCTTGAGATAACAAAAGACAGAGGAAAGCCGCTGGATTTTTGGGAGGTAGCAGCGCTTTTGGAGATATACGGTATCAGAGATATAGACGCACAAAAAGAGTTTGGCTTTGATAATGTCTTTGATATGGCAAAATATCTGCATAGATATAAAGAGGTCAAAGAGTATCCTGTTAAGTCTCTTAATACATGGGAGGAGTTGCCTCCTTTGGGTAAGCGTATCTTTAAAAACTATATAAGAGGCTTGGCGTTTGCTATGCCTATGTTTGTTCAGATATTTTTTACACTCTCAATCGGATATGCGATATGGTCGGGCATTAATATGGATCAAACAAAAGCTACA
>WFMO01000036.1 GCA_015489055.1 Helicobacteraceae bacterium
AATGGTCTTGAAATGATTTATAAAGTAGTCAATGGTATTTTTAAAAAACTATCAAATACAGCAAAAGAAAATTATGAAAATAGTAAAAAAACATCTACACAATTAATTCAAGAAAAGTCCTTAAAACAAAAAATAGAACAATTTTTAAATGATGCTCTAGAAACACAAAGTGAATTTACAAAAACAAAAGGTGGTAAATTTAAAATCAATGATTTAAGTGAAACTTCAATATCTATCTTTACAGAAGACTCCAATTATAGTAAAAATATCATAGAACTAGATATTGCTGAATTAATACAAATTTTAAGCAGCGAAATTGATATAAAAACATCAAGACAGCTTGCAAAAGAGATTTTTGGAATTAACAATCAAAGACAAAAAGATACTTACTATTTTTCAATGCTGAAAAAGTTTAAAGAGATAAAATTTGATTCATTAGAAGAGATTGAAGCAAAAGAGCCGCTAAAAAACTACATCCTTATCATAGATGAAATCAATCGTGGAAATATCTCAAAAATCTTCGGCGAACTTATCACGCTTATCGAGCCTGGTAAACGCATCGGTGCAGATGAAGCTTTACATGTAAGACTTCCATATTCCAATGAACTTTTTTGCGTACCGCAAAATTTCTACATCATTGGGACGATGAACACGGCAGATAGAAGCATCGCGCTTATGGATACGGCACTAAGGCGCCGTTTTGATTTTACGGAGATGATGCCTGATTTAAGCACTTTAGATGACTTGACAAATGTGGACGGTATCAATGTCAAAGCAGTTCTTAAGACCATAAACAAACGCATAGAGTATCTTTACGACAGAGATCACACCATCGGTCACGCTTTTTTTATGAGCTTAAAAGATGACAGAATTTCAGATAAAAAAACGAAACTAGACAACATTTTTAGAAATAAAATTATCCCTTTGCTTCAAGAATATTTTTATGATGACTGGGAAAAAATATTGATGGTTTTAAGTAATGGATTTATTGAAAAAGAAGATCTTAAATCCGATATTTTTGATTATAAAACCGATGAGTATCTTGAAGATGAAAAATATCTTTATACGATAAATAAAGAGTTTTCAAAAGAGGCTTACCAAAAACTTTGTGGTAAAATGAATGATAAAGATGAAGGAGTCACTAATGCAGACACTAAACCTGAAAGTTGATGATGCTTTTTTCCTCACTTCAAAGCGATGTTGGATAGTTTTGTAAAAGATAAAAAGTAGAGATTATCGAAAATAAATATCCGCAAACGCTTTTAGCAAGTAGCGTTGAAGAGGTGCGAAACAGAGTTTTTGCAGTAGAAAAAAGAATCACTGAGGGAGAGTTTCACATGCAAGAGGATTATGAAAAGCAGATGGATAGGTTTTTTGACGAAGAGTTAGATATAAAAAGATGATTATCTTAAGAGAAATAAAGTTTGATATGCAATTTATGGCTATAGTAAAATCCATCGCTCAAGATAAATTCGCGGATGCAAAAAAGTTTGAAAAAAAGTTAAATGATACAATAAAAGATTTGATTCATTTTCTATATAAATTTCGTCAATCGCGTTATTTTAAAGAGCAATCTTACAGGGATCTGATTTATAACGGCTATACTATTATCTCTAAAATAGAAACAGACAAAATACCCATACTAGAAATATTTAAATGGCAAGAACGATAATTTTAAAAGAGTATGACTACATACTCTCAAATGAGTCTTTTTATGAAGATCTAGAACGATTTGTTCTTAAAAACGAAACGACTCAATTTTTAAAGATAGTGCATAAAAAAGGCTATGGTAAGGTCATTCAAGCTCAAAATTACGTCGGTATCATTCAAACAAAAGATGGCACAACCATAGAGATACTTCCTAAAATATCAAACGTCAAAAGTGATGAAGAGTCAAAAAAAATCCTTATCAAGATGTTAAAAACACTTAAAAAATCTCCTTTTAAACACTTCAACACCGCCCATCTCAAAAGTTCTAAAATACCGCTTTTGGAGATATTTATCACGATGTTTTTACAAGAGCTTTCAAAGTTGGTGCAAAAAGGGATAAAAAGCGATTATATCACGCAAGAGGAAAATCTAACATTTCTAAAAGGCAAGCTCAAAATCGGCGAACAGATAAAACATAACAGCGTCCACAAAGAGTATTTTTTTGTGGAATATCAAGAGTTTAAAAGCGACAGAGTTGAAAATAGACTCATCAAAACAACACTAGAGTTTCTTTATAAAAAATCAAAATCAAACCACAATCAACAGCGCATCCGAGAGTTTATGTTTGTGTTTGATGATATTCTTACATGTAATGATGTAAAAACGGGTTTTAAAAATATAAAACCAAGCCGTCAGATGAAAGACTATAAACAGGTGTTATTGTGGTGTAAAATATTTTTATTTGAAAACTCTTTTAGCCCCTACGAGGGCAATGATATCGCTTTTGCTTTGCTGTTTGATATGAATCTTCTTTTTGAGAGCTATGTGGGGCATTACTTTAAGCAAAAAGGGTTACATGTAAGTTTGCAGGATAAAACACATCACTTAGCCTACGAAAATGCAAATGGAAAGTTTCAGCTAAAACCAGATTTTGCTATAAATAATGGCGAAATCATAGCCGATACAAAATGGAAAATTCTCAGTAAAGATAAAAGAGTAGATATAAAAGATATGTATCAACTTTATGCTTATGGCACCAAATACAAAACTTGTCAAAATATGTATCTCATCTATCCAAAAAATCATGATATAACTGGAAATTCCTATAATTATTTTCATCCTAATGCAAAAAAAGATCTGCATTTAGATCTTTTATTTTTCGATATTACAACAGATAAAGGCGAATTTGTCGATATTGATAACATAGAAGTACAAAACAAATATAAACTTTATCGGTTAATAAATAGATGCCACAAGGACACACCATGACGCAAGAAGAATTTTTAACACATCTGCAAAATGAGATACAAATAGAGCGTGAACTAAGATTAGACGACAAACTCTCTGACATACCTGAGTGGGATTCACTTGCCATGCTTGCTACTTTAAGCGTGTTTGATGAGATTGGTGTTGAAGTTAGTAT
>WFMO01000037.1 GCA_015489055.1 Helicobacteraceae bacterium
AGTGCAATGCAATTAAATAAGCCAAAATATTCACTTTTGAAAAATTTTATGTATGCAATAGATGGTTTGATTGAGATTGGCATGCATGAGTCGTCTTTTAAGATAGAGCTGATAGGATTTATTGTGTTTGGAGTAATTGCATGGAGTTTACCTATAAAATTTATGTATTCTTCTATTTTGTTTATTTCACTTTTTATTCCAATATTGGCAGAAATTGTTAATAGCGCTATTGAAAGAGTTGTAGATTTGGTAACTACCGAGCATAAACCGCTTGCCAAGCAGGCAAAAGATGCGGGTGCTGCATTAGTGCTTGTTAGTTTGATTGTTGTTGTGCTGATATGGGTGTTTGTCTTAATAAGTGCCTGGGCATAATAGCTTTTACGTAGGAGGATAGATGGTAAAAATTGCAGCAATTCAGATGAGTATGGACATAGACACACAGGCTAATATACAAAAAGCAGTATTTTTGGTTACAAAAGCAGCAAAAAATGGTGCAAAAATCATATTGCTGCCGGAACTTTTTCAGAGCATATATTTTTGTAAAGATATAGATAAAAAATATTTTTCATACGCACAGCCAAGAGAGGGACACCCAATGCTTAAGCGTTTTAGTGACTTGGCTAAAGCATTACATGTAGTTGTACTTGTGAGTTATTTTGAAAAAGACGATGATAAATATTTTAACTCTTTGGTGGTTATGGATGCTAACGGAGAAGAGCTTGCAAACTATAGAAAAACTCACATACCAGACGGCCCTGGATATGAAGAAAAATTTTATTTTAAACCTGGAGACAGTGGTTTTAAAGTTTATGATACTGCGTATGGACGCATCGGTGCGGGTATATGTTGGGATCAATGGTTTTGTGAGAGTGCTAGAATTTTAACTTTAAAAGGCGCCCAGCTTATATTTTATCCGACCGCCATTGGAAGTGAACCGGAGATTGGTGTTGATTCAAAAGAGCATTGGCAAAGAGTCCAGATGGGGCATGCGGCTACAAATCTTGTTCCGATAATCGCCGCAAACAGAATCGGCACCGAGAGGGGGGAGAGTTGCCAGATTGATTTTTATGGCAGTTCGTTTATTACTGATAATACCGGTGCCGTTATAGCAGAGGCGTCAAAGGACTTGGAAGAGATTATTTATGCTGAATTTGATTTGCAAAAAAATAAACAATTTCAGGAGTATTGGGGATTGTTACGCGATAGACAGCCCAAGCAATATCAGGACATATAAAATTATGGAACTCTACTTGCTTTATTGAGACAAGAGGAGGGTATAATTTTGAGAATTAATTTTAACCGGGATATGCTCACTATTACTTTTGATGATAAAGAATTGCCATCACATTTGCTTGAAGATATTATATTGGCACACAAGTCTCAGATGCTGATGCTTGAAAATTCTATAATTTTATTCTCAAGTGTTTCTCTGGCATCCGCAAGAGAGAGTTTTTTACTTGAAGTAGGTAAAATATACACTACTAAATATGATTATAACTCACAATTTTTTATCAATACGCTTAGAAAATTAAAATCAAAAACTATAAAACTAGATATTATCCGCACATGTAAATCAGAGATGTCAGTTGTGATATCTCACGCCAAGAATCACCATATAAACATCTCTTTAAATACGGTTAAATGGTTCGCCCGGTATCTATATGAGCTTCTAGGACCGTATGCTGTTAAAATGTCATCTAAATCATTATTGCTTGATATCAGGCATGATAAAGCTGTAAAGAATCTTCAAAAAATAGTTAGTAAAAAAATGATTTTTGGTTACAGTTTTAAATGTAAATATCATGATAGCTTTTTTGACACTTTATCTGAGTTTTACATGACACACAATTTTAGTAATCAATATACGACTAAAACAATTGTAGAAGCATACACCCTTTTAAATCGCCGCATAGGTGCCCCAAAAGATGTGTTAAAACATAAATACAGACAGCTTGCTAAAGCGTATCATCCTGATAGAGTTTTTGGCATGCAGAGTGAACATGATTATACTGTGAGGTTTCAACACTTACAAAACGCTTATACAGCTCTTAAATCTCAGCTATCTTATTAGG
>WFMO01000038.1 GCA_015489055.1 Helicobacteraceae bacterium
ATTGAGACACGTGGGAACAATGGTAAACAAAAGCAAGAAGTTGCATTTTCAGAAGCGATATTATCACCGATATCTTCTTTTGGTGGACTGTATTCTCCTAAAGAATTGCCGTATTTAGGGCGTGATTTTTTGCAAAAACATATAAAATCAACATACAAAGAGCTAGCTTTTGATCTGTTGAATATATTAAACATTGATATTGATACTGATACGATCAAAGAAGCATTGGACTTGTATGATAAGTTTGATAATCCCGGCAATCCTGTTCCAGTTGTTCATGTAAAAGACAAGCTGTATATTAGTGAGCTTTATCACGGTCCTACTAGAGCTTTTAAAGATATGGCACTACAACCTTTTGGCTATTTGCTATCATCTCTTGCGCAGAAAAAACAAGAGAATTTTCTGATTTTAGCAGCAACTAGCGGAGATACCGGACCGGCAGCTTTGGAGACGTTTAAAAATCGTAAGAATGTACAGGTTGTATGTTTGTATCCAAGTGGCGGAACAAGTGATGTACAACGCCTGCAAATGGTTACAGAAGATGCTGAAAATTTAAAAGTTATCGGCATCAACGGTGTTTTTGATGATGCTCAAAATGCTTTAAAAAGATTACTTGCAAGTAAAGATTTTAATTTAGCACTCAAAGAAAAAAGCATATCGCTTTCTGCCGCTAATTCCGTAAACTTTGGTCGCATTATTTTTCAAATTATTTATCATATTTATAGTTATTTGGAGCTTGTTAGACAAGATGCCATTAAGATGGGCGAAAAGGTGTATCTTGATGTTCCAAGCGGTAATTTTGGAAATGCACTTGGTGGGTATTATGCTATGAAGATGGGTCTATTTGTTGAAAAAATTATCATCGCATCTAATGAAAATAATGTTTTGACAAAATTGATTAAAGAGGGAAAATATGATTTACGTGACTCTAAAGTTGTTCCAACAACATCTCCGGCTATGGATATCTTAAAATCTTCAAATGTAGAACGAGTTTTATTTGATCTGTTTGGATGTGCCAGAACAAAGGAATTGATGGATAGTTTAGATACAAATCTTTATTATGAATTGACATCAAGTGAGCTAAAACTCTTGCAGCAGTTCTTTGATGCAGATTTTTGTACCAAAGAAGAAGACAGCAGATATATTCAAGAGGCATTTTATGATAATCAGTATCTCATGGATCCACATACTGCAACGTGTTTTAAGGCTTATGAAAGCTGTGCTGATAAAAAATTGGCAACTATTGCATATTCGACAGCTGAGTGGACGAAATTCTCACCAACAATAGCAAAAGCATTAAAAAATCAAGATAATCTTAGTGATAAAGAGGCACTGGAATTGATTTCAAAGCAAGCAGAGGTATCAATACCGCCCATGATTAGGCAACTATTTACTAAGCCGATTGTTCAAACTGATGTCATAAACAAAGAAGAGATAGAGAAGGAGATATTAGGATTTTTGTCCTAAACCCATCCCTTTTTCTTGAAGATATAAATCGGTAGAATTGATGAACCGATCATAAGTAAAATTGATAATGGATACCCAAAAGTCCAGTGAAGCTCCGGCATATATCTAAAGTTCATACCGTAAATACTTGCAATAAGGGTAGGTGGTAAGAAAATAACGTTTACGATAGTAAATATTTTAATTACTTTGTTTTGCTCAATGCTCAAAATACCTAAAAATATATTTTGAAGATAATCAAGCCTTTCAAAATTAAAATCTGTATAATCAAGCAGAGACTTAATATCTTTTAACATGATAGAAACATCATTTTTTAGCGCTTGAGGATATTTGTTTGATTTTAAAAATGCACTTAGGATTCTTTGCTTGTCATGTATGTTTTCTCTTATCTGCATATTTAGATCTTCATATGCCGATATTTTTTCAAGTATCTCTTCATCATCATTTGTGTAATCCGTAAAGACATGTTTACGCAGTTTTGATATATCTTTTGAGAGTTTTTCTATCAAATCTGCATCTGAATCGATTCTGATATCTAACAGTTGACAAAAAATATGATAGCCGGTCTTAAACTGTTCCGGGGAACCGTAAAATTTTTTATTAAATTCCGTAAATGTTGATAATGCTTTATGCCTGATGGATATCAGCATATCATTATAAAGAGTAAAAGACACAGTTTCATTATGTGGATGTTCGCCCGAGGAGATTAAGAAGAAGCTGTTGATTTCTATCTTGGTGGCTTCTTCCCAATATCTAGAACTAATCTCAATCTCTTCCGTTTCTTGTTTTGTTGGAAATTTTACGGAAAATTTTTCTTCTATAAAGCGTATCTCATCTTGTGTGGGCATAAGCATATCCACCCATACAATATCTTTTAATATATCTTGATGTAAATCGGAAATATTGTCAATTAGAGTTATTGAAGCATTATGTTTAACAAAGCATCTAATCATATTGACTCCTTGTAAGTACAGAAAATCTAATGTAGGAAGTATATCAAAATTTATCGGATTAGGGATACTGATTTTTGTTAATGTATTTACATGTAAGGCACTTTTAGATAAAATTTTATTAAAAGTTATTTAGGGAGTGTTTATGGCAACAATCGGCATGGGCGATATTAAAAAAAATATACGATTAGTAATTTCTGACGTTCCATATAAAGTAGTTGAATTCCAACATGTAAAACCAGGTAAAGGTGCAGCATTTGTCCGCATGAAAGTAAAGAGTTTTTTAAACGGTAAAGTTATTGAAAAAACCGTACATGCAGGCGATAAATTTGAGGTTCCTGAGATTACATATAAAACTATGCAGTATCTTTATGATGATGGCGATATGCTGCAGTTTATGGATAATGACACTTATGATCAGCTAGGTTTAACTTATGAGCAGTGCGAAGATGCCCATAAGTGGCTAAAAGACGGTATTAATGTGGATATTGTTTTTTATCAAAACAATGCAATTTCCGTTAGTCCTCCGGAAGTTATGGAATTGGCTATTTCGCAAACCCCGCCTAATTTTAAAGGAGATACATCTAGCGGGAGTAAAAAACCTGCTACGCTGGAGACAGGCGCAGTGGTTCAGGTTCCTTATCATGTCTTAGAGGGTGATATAATTAGAGTAAATACCGTGGACGGCGAATATTTAGAAAAAGTAAAATAACTATAAAGGAGATTTTATGGCAACTGTGCTAGTACCGCTGGCAGCTGGATATGAAGAAGTTGAAGCTGTTAGTATTATTGACATTTTACGTCGCGCTGATATAAGAGTGTTAATAGCGGGCGTAGATAGCAAGGAGAATGTTGTTGGAGCTCATAATATTACAATCAAAATAGATTGTTTGATTAATGATGTAAAAGAGGAAGATATAGATATGATTGTGCTACCAGGTGGATGGGGCGGAGCTAAAATATTGGCAGAAAATATATCTGTGCAGAATCTTTTACAGCAGATGAACGGTAAAAATAAAAACATAGGTGCCATTTGTGCGGCTCCTTTTGCACTTGATAAAGCAGGAGTTCTAAAAAGCAGTTTCACCTGTTATCCTTCGGTTGAAGATGAGATTTCCACAGATGGTTATGTCGGATATGAAAAGGTTGTGAGTGATCACAATATTTTAACTTCCCAAGGCCCAGCAACTGCTATATGCTTTGCTCTTGCGATAATCGAAAAATTAATTGGTAAAGATAAGAGACAAGAGATCGCATCTGATGTATTGGCTGATTTTTGTGATTGATGCAGTGAGGCAAAATTAACTTGTTGCTAAAAACTTTAACGCAACATTTTACAAATCCACTTTATTTGGAGAGTGGACGTATTTTGGAGCCTTATGATATTGTTTATGAAACTTATGGAACACTAAAAGATAACAAGAGCAATGTTGTGGTGGTATGTCATGCTTTAACTGGTTCGCACCATGCGGCAGGTAAATATGAAGATGATATAAAAGCCGGCTGGTGGGATGGTTTAATTGGTCCAGGTAAAGCGATAGATACAAATAGATTTTTTGTTATATGCACCAATGTTATAGGCAGTTGCTTTGGCACAACTGGACCTATATCAAATGCATATCCAAGTCAAGAGCCATATAGATACAGCTTTCCTGTCATCTCAATAAAAGACATGGTAAGAGCTCAGCGCATATTGTTTGATAAGCTGGGGATTCATCATGTTCAAGCTGTCATTGGAGGTTCTATGGGCGGAATGCAGGCGTTGGAGTTTGCTGTTAGCTATCCGGATTTTGCTAAGAAAATTATTCCTATTGCAACGACGCATGCAACCTCTGCGTGGGCTATCGCTTTTAATAAGATAGCTAGAGAAGCCATTGTCAAAGATCCGGATTTTAAGAATGGTTATTATGATATCAAATCTATAAGACAAAAAGGTCTTACGGGTATGGCCATAGGCAGAATGGCCGGTCATATTAGTTTTTTATCACATGACTCTATGGATAAAAAATTTGGCAGAGAATATAAAAAAGATGACAGCTTATTTGAGCTTTTTGGAAAGTTTCAAGTTGAATCATATTTAGAGTATAATGGATACAATTTTTCTAAATGGTTTGATCCACTATCGTATTTGTATATAACAAAGGCTATAAATATCTATGATTTATCGCGTGGTTTTGATTCTCTTAAAAATGCACTGCAAAATATTATAGCGGAAGTTTATCTGATATCTTTTAAAAATGATATGCTCTTTCCAAGTAGTGAGATGAGAGAAATTTATGACACTTTAAATCAAATAGGAACTACCAAGTCTAGGTTTAAAGAGATTGACAGCAATTATGGTCATGATGCTTTTTTGGTTGAGATAGATAAATTTGAAGATGATATAAGGATAATGCTAGATGAATGATAATGATTTTGAAAAAAAACTTGAAGATGCAAAAAAGATATTAGAAAAGTTGATGAATCCG
>WFMO01000039.1 GCA_015489055.1 Helicobacteraceae bacterium
CAACCATAACAAATACTTCATTTTTAATCATTTTACGTAAAGTTTTATGAGCCTCTTCTAATGGACTCAAATCTTTTTTTAAAATCTCATTTGCATTAAGAGTAAATATTGACTCTTGATTGATCCACTCAGGAACTTCTTGCGTTTCATCTTCATCTTTTATATCCAATGGCTCTTGATTAAATTTTTCTCGTAATATATTTACAAGTTCAGAAGGTTTTATACCTACAACCATTGCCGCTTCTTTTAAATTTGCACCTTCATGAAGAAGTGTTTCATTAATTACAGCCTTTTTAAGCTTTTTAAAATTAGGATTAATTTCCAACAAGCTATTTATCATATCTTCATTTTCTTGTAACAAATCAGATATTTTAGTCTCTAGTGTAATTTTTTTCATTTAGTTTCCTTTTTGATAATGATTGTTAAAATTATATATACTTTTTCGTTTACTAAGTTAATACTAAGCTGTATAAAATCTTGTGTTAGCTATGATTTTTTCTTTTACTAAGCCTTCTCTAACTAGCATAAAAAATATTTTTCTACTTGCATCATCAAGTATATTTTTAATATCATCTTCACTAAAAGGTCGTTTTATAAAAGTTTGTAAAAGTTCTTCTCTTGAATACGATTCCCTTTTGTTTGCTAAATTTTTTCTACTGGCTATAAATATATGCTGATTTTTGATAGCTTTGCTCAGCTCAAAAAGTCTTTCATATTCTACTGGTTCTACATTATATGCAGGCGGTCTGTCGATTGTCGATATATCTATACGCGTAGGATTTATCTGCTTAAAAACTTCATTGAGCGCTACAAAGTCTTCATTCTTGTCATTTATATTTTTTACAACTAAAACTTCTATCACTAACTCACCATGGAAAATTTTACTAAACTCTTTTATGCCCTTAATAATTTCCTCAACCCTAATCTTATCTATGGGTCTATCTATCTTTTGAAAAATTTTTGAATGAACACAATCAAGAGAAAGTTTTACAATATCAAGTTTTTTCAAAGCATTTTGTATATTCTTTTCCATAATTGTTGATGCATTTGAAAGTATCAGCGATTTTTTTTCTCCCTTAATTTCATTTACTGCATTGACAAGTTCATCCAGATTAGGATAAAGCGTCGGTTCTCCATTGGCTGTTATAGTTACAACATCAACATCATATTTATTCAAGCCTCTTTTTACATCTTCTATAATATCAAGAACCTTTGGTGGATGTACAATTTTATCTGTTTTTGGAGCTTTTTGAAGCTCACAATATATACAATCAAAATTACAACATTTCTCATTAGGACTTAAATCTATACCAAGACTCATCCCAAACCTTCGTGACGAAACTGGACCAAATATATATTTCACTGCAAATCCTTGACAACAATACACTCACCCTTTGAAGGACTACTTAATAGAACAAGTTCCATCACCATTGCTTTTTTGTAATTTGTTCTGAGAAAGAAGCTCAATCGATTTTTCGACCGTTGGACTCTCTTGATCAAAATATACATCAAGTCCTACTTTTAAAAATCCTTGTGCGGGTGTGGCGCCTATGCCATTAACTACGAGTACGTCAGGATTAAGACTCATAATGTTAGCAATAGCATTGCTGCATGCATTTGTATTATGCCCTGCATTAGCAACTCCTTCAACATCTACGATTTTTCCATCTTCAAGTGTGATTATTGTATAAAATTTTGCCTTACCAAAATGAGCACCTCTTTTACTAAGGTACCCAGAATTTTCATCTGTTGGAAATACTACTCTCATCTCTTTCTCCTAAAACTGTTTTTGTAATTTGTTTGCTTTATAAGCCTCATATGCCTCTTTCACGCTCATCTCACCAGCACCTGTAAAAAATGCAATTCCAGTTGTTTTTAAAATTTTAAGTGCTTTTTCTCCTGCTCCATTGCCAGTTATAACAACATTAGCACCTGCATTTATCATTCTTTTAGATGAAACTCCACCAACACCATGTTCCATAGACTCTGTTGCACTATTGTCTATCGCTTCTAATTTATCTGACTCCTCATCATATACTAAAAACATCTCTGCTCTTCCAAATCTTGCATCTATTGGACTCTCCCAAGTTTTACCTTTTGTTGTAAACACTATTTTCATCTTAATTTTCCTTCAAAATATTTTTTATATTGTTCCAGCTCAATTTAATCTGCTTTGATATTTCACAATTTTCATCAAATTCCACTATTGGTTTTGCCACGCTTACCGCTCTTGTAAATACATCATCATAAGATAGTGAAGCTAAAAGTTGCACATCTTCATCTGCAAGGTATTCTCTTATTTTCTTTGTAATATCTCTATTTAAATC
>WFMO01000040.1 GCA_015489055.1 Helicobacteraceae bacterium
GCCAACTGCTCTGTTTTTATCTCATATACTTTTAGTCCTTTGCCCGCCACACCGTGAGGATAATTGTGCGGACGCAATAATTCATACTGATCAAACAACTCATAAATATCTTTTTTATCAAACGAGTGATTGCCTCCGGTCATAACATCTATGCCCGCGCTAAAAAGCTCTTTTGCATTTTTTTTAGTTAATCCAAAACCATGTGAAGCATTTTCATAATTTGCTATAACAAAATCTATATCATACCGCTGCCTTAACTTCTTTAAATGTCTGCTAATCATAGTGCGTCCGGGACTGCCTACAATATCACCGATAAATGCTATTTTCATGCTCTTAGATACTCCAATGTTTTTCTAATGATATCATCATCGTCTTTGCTTACTGCCTTAATCGTTGTTTTACTATCATCGTGGTGTGTAAAGGTAATATTTTGAGCATATGAGGAAACTATTTTTATCCTTTTTTGCAGACTCAGCAGTTTTATAACAATAAGCTCAAAAAACTGTTTTGTAGCATTATCCAATTCTCCAAAACGGTCTATGCACTCCTCTTGTATCTCATATACATCATGAGGATGCTTGGCTTGTGAGAGTCGTCTGTACAGATCAAGCCTAAGCCTATCTTGGCTTACTACATCATCTGATATATATGCACTGACAGCTAATTTAATATCTACCTTTGCTTTTTTATCCTCTTGCTTGTTGCTTAGCTCTTTAATGGCATCTTCTAACATCTTAAGATACAAAGAGTAACCTATGTTTTTTATGTGTCCGCTTTGAGCATCGCCTACAAGATTGCCGCCGCCTCTGATCTCTAAATCATGATAAGCCAAAACTGAACCGCTTCCTAAAAATGAGTTTGATTCAAGAGCGATAAGACGTTTTTTTGCCTCATCTGTCAGTTCATCTTTGTCTTCTACCAAGAAATAAGCAAATCCCTCAACACTGCCACGCCCTACCCGTCCTCTTAGCTGATGCAGATCCGCTATGCCAAATCTATCGGCACCGTCTATAATCATCGTATTTACTTTTGGCATATGAATGCCTGATTCTATAATTGAAGTGGCTAGCATCAGGTCATACTCACCGTTTTCAAACTTTAACAGCTCTTTTTCCGTTTGAGCCGATGAGATTTTAGAATGAAGCATCACCATTCTTAAATCCGGTAAAATTGCTTTTAGCTGTCCATATTTGATAGTCATATTGTCAATTGAATTATGAATATAAAAGATCTGTCCTCCGCGTCTTATCTCTCTTAAAATAATCTCTTTTATCAGTTTTTCATCATAATTTTTAACAAATGTTCTAACTCCCTGCCTTTGGCTTGGAGGCGTTAAGAGCGTACTCATGGTTTTAATTGAGCTGAGGGCTTGATTGAGTGAACGAGGTATAGGTGTGGCACTCATGCTTAACATATGAATATCTTTATAAAGCTCTTTTATCTTCTCTTTTTGTTTTACGCCAAATTTATGCTCCTCATCTACAATTACAAGGCCCAGATTTTTAAAACTAACGTTAAACAAGGCATGAGTACCTACCACCACATCAATATCTCCATTATTTAGCGCCGATAAAACTTTTTTCTTATCAGCAGTGCTTACAAACCTGTCAAGCTTGGCAACTTTTACGCCAAAATCTACAAAACGCTCTTGAAGAGATTTGTAGTGTTGAGAACTAAGCAGTGTCGTAGGGACGATTAGCGCACTGACAAAACCTGCTTTATGCGCTGCATAGATAGCATTCATAGCAACCTCTGTTTTACCAAAACCCACATCACCGCTTAAAAGCTTATCCATAATCTGACCGCTTGAGAGCTCGCTTAGTATCTCATCAATAGCCTTTTTTTGGTCATCTGTATATATAAATCCAGCTGATTGCTGAAAGATTTTAATTATGTTTGAACCTATCTCTATTTTAGGTGCTTTGATAAGCGCTCTTTGTGCGGCTGTGTCTATGATACCTGATGCTATTTCAAAAAGCTTCTTTTTTACCTTCTCTTTAAGTTTGGCGAAACTTCCGCGTCCTAACTTATCTAAAACCGGTAACGTCCCTCCGCCGGCTATATATCTATCTATATATTCAAGGTTTTCAACTGGCAACAATACTTTATCGCCGCCTTGATAGGTTATAGTAATAAAATCTTTTACGCCGCCTAAAATCTCCATCTGCTCAATTTTTTCAAATATGCCCACCCCATAATCTTCATGGACAACATAATCACCAGGCTTTAAATCGTCTAGCAAAATTGATGTTTTTCTACGTCTTCTGCGCTTTTGGGGCTTGTTTAGTGAGATAATAAGCTCATCTTTGCCTACAAGGTTTAAAACCACAGGACTATATAGCACATCTAAATTACTAATATCAAAGATTTCTGCCTGTTTTATTTGTGCTTCATTGGAAGCTATTAGGGTTACTTTCTTGTTTTTATGCAACTCAAGTAATGGCTTTATCTCAATAACATGAAGCTCTTTATAGCTAGTTGCTTGCGGCAAAGGTGTAAAATCAAACTTTACTATATGTGCTTGAACAGTTTCATCTTGCAGTGCCTCTTGCAACGTCAAATCTGCGGCTTTTGATGCCAAAATATGCCTATTTGATAAAATATTGGTGGACAATTCTTCAAGATACCAATACCCTAAAGACGGGATATCTTTTACGAAACTATCATTATCACTGTTTTGTATCTTGTGCATCAGACTTTCATGTTCACTCTGGCTTAAAGAGAAATATGCAGCAGTAATCATGAGAGTCTCAATCTCATCTGCCGTTGTCTTTTGAGTCTGTGCATCAAACTCTTTGATCTGCTCAATTTGATTGTCAAACAAAGAAATTCTTAGAGGATTTTGCCTTGAAGGTAAAAAGATATCAACAATATCGCCTCGATATGATATCTCTCCGGGAACTTGAACTATATCCACAAACTCATATCCCCAAGCATACATCTTGTCTTTAAACACATCAAGCTCTATCGTTTCGCCAAAACCAAGAGTAAAAGAGTGTAAACACTCCTCTTTTGGGACATTAAAAAACAGTGTTTTTACAGGAGAGATTATAATAGGCTTAACTTTTGCGGCATAATAACTTCGCAACTTATTAAATAACTCAAACAACTCCTCTTTAAACGGGCGTAAATCATCACCAAAGCCTGCTCTAAAATCCGGAAAAACGATATAGTCGTTTTTTGTAAATGATAAAACATCCGCAAACTGCTGTGCTTCACTCCCGTTAGCGCACAGCAGTACATCCGGTAATTTGTTTTTGTCTAATTTTAAGTACTCATACAGCGTTTCTTGCGACAAAATTATTTCCTTTAATATATAAAAACTTTAAAAATTCTTCAGCAACGCTAAAAGAACCAAATACGAGATATTTTTTATCTAGTGATAGTGATGTGAATAATTTGTAAGGTATATTTAAACTCTCAAGCATGTTTTCTAAAACTTTTGGGGCTACGACTCTTTCATTTTTTATTTTCAAGATCTCAACTTTACATATGACAGGTTTTAAAATTTGTAAAATCTGCTCAAAATTTTTATCATCATAGGTATTATAGATAAGCGTAATTTTCTCATCCTTAAAATACCTCGCTACAGCTGATGCGGCTAACTCATTGTGTCCGACATCCAAATATATATTTGGCGCAATAAGGCTCATACGTCCAAACAAAGCGGCATCTTTAAAATCATCCGCATTAACATCTACATCAAGCATCTTTAAAGCCGCTACGGCTAAAGATAAATTATCTTTTAGATAACCTGTCAATTTTATCTCTTTTGCAGCCATATCAACGATGCTGTCATTGTTTAAATCTTTTAAATACACTATTTTAGACCTATTTTGTGTAGCGATGCGTTGTGCTATATGATACACTTCATCATATTTTTGATATCCTAATATTACGTTTTTACTCATAGCATTTAGTTTGGCAGTTGCTATACTTTTGATGTCATTACCTAGAAACAATTCATGGTCAAACCCGATTGGAGTGACAACGCTTAAGTACTTATCAACCACATTTGTCGCATCATGCTCTCCTCCCAAACCGGCTTCTAAAACTATATAGTCACAACCCTCAAATGAGCCCAATGCCAAAAGCGTAGTGTACTCAAAATAGCTAAGTGATTGCGCATCTTCAAAATCCAGTATTGATAAGAGTCTTTTGTGAGCTGCGCCTAGTTGTTCATCCGTAATATTACTGCCATCTATCCAGATACGTTCATTGAAATTTAATATATGTGGAGATGTATAATGTCCGACCATCATACCTTGACGCTTTAGCGCAGATGCAATAAACCGACCCGTTGTCCCCTTACCGTTGGTACCTATAACATGTATCACCTTGCCATAGCAAAAAGAGCTCTTTACCTTAGCATAAACCCTGGGCATTCTTGTTATATCAATCTCTTTGTAATAAAGAGGTTTCTTTTGTAAAAAAATCTCCAGATCACTAAAATGTCGGTTCAACTCGGTCTCTTCCGTTATGTTTTGCAACATAAAGCTGTTCATCAGATGAATTAACAGCCTCTTGCAAAGAGGAAAGCTTGCTCCTTTGAGCCGCTCCTGCGCTAACTGTTAAATCTATACGTTGACCTTTATATATAAATTTTGCTTTTTTTACATGTAAAAGAACTTTTTGGGCAAACAAAACTGCATTTTTTAAGTCTGTCTGACTAAGTATCGCCATAAATTCCTCTCCGCCAAAACGCCCTATAACATCTACGCTTCTTGAAGCATCTTTTAAAATTTTTGCAAAAGATGATAAAATTACATCACCGGCTTCATGTCCGAAAGTATCATTTACACGCTTGAAATGATCTATATCAAACATCACTACAGAGTAATCTCTGTTATATCTATCATATTCACTCTCTTTAATATTTAAAAACTTATCAAGTGCCCGTTTATTGTAAAGTTTGGTTAAAAAATCCTCCTGTGCTACTTCTTTGGCAATTTGGAGTTCATGTTCGAGCATTTCAACTCTCTTGCTTAACTCTTTTACGCGGTCATGCTGAGTGTTTGCATTACTGCAAAGAGCAGAAGAACTGTCTTCAAGTGCCACGGCTATGGAATAAAGCTTTTTATGAGCAGTTTTAAAATCAATATTTTTATAAGATTTATAATTTTCCAATTCAATTTTAATAGCTTTGATATCTAAATTCGAACGGTCCGATTTTTCAATAATTAGCAACAGTTGCATGCTCAATTTATCTAAAAGATTATCTAGCGATTCAAACATATTTTTAAGATTTGATTTATCCAGAGATATACGAAGCTTAATTGCTTGCTTGATCTCATCTTGCACGCTTTTAGATGTCACCATCTCCGGATTATTTTTAAGCATGTTTGAAATATGCAACATCTTTTCATTCACAGACGATGAGATAGATGGTTTCAACGAAGAGATAATAAGTGATGAAATTGCCTCAAAGTCTATGCTCGATGATGAGCGTTTAGAGATATCTAAATTTTCTATCGTAGTTTTAAGATCTGCTGTTTGAATATCTCCAAGTGGTTTTAATTTTTGTAAAAAAGTATCATCATAAGTAGTTAAAAAATTAACCCATAACTGACGGAACGTATCAAGTTGTTCTATAGATATTTTAGGATCGTCTAAAAACTTTTTTGTCTGTCTTGCTAGTTTTGAGACCTCTGTGTTGTGCAAAACTTCCATAACATCAAGCACGCGCTTTAACAACAGAGTTGTTGACTCAAGCAATGTAATACAATTTCCGGGATTTAAACGATTTAGTTTAGAGATGAGATATCTAATGAGCTCTTGCGAGGATGTTAAATGATACTGTCTTAATTCATTTTGATAATTTGCATTTAATGTTTTAGTATATTTTTGTACCTCATTGCAGTCATCTATAACGATACCAGCAGCCTTGGCTTCTTTACAAAAAACCTCAGCATAATTAAAAGGTGTTAGAAGTTTATTTTCTTTTTGTAATCTTGTAAGTGCTTTTTTGATAATCGCGTTGATAGTCACTTCTTGTCCTTTCTCGCACCAATAGCTGAGATCTGTGCCACAAATGCTCGAATAGCCTTTGCGGCACTGTTTTTAATAGCCGTTATGCGAAGCTGATTAGAGATTATTGCATTTGGTTCAATTGAGAAATCATATATCCCCTGCTCTGTATATTTTTTTGATTTGCCGTTATGAAGCATCGTAATAAGTAAAACCGTACGCATTCTATAGCTGATAATATATCCGTTTGTGTTATATTGTATAGGGTAATAGCTAACGCTTTGCAATTTAACTCTTAACTTTGTAGCAGCATCAGCACTGTTTGTTAATCTAGTTCGAAAGTTCTCAATTACCGCCTTGCTGACGGCATCTTTTATTAAGACAGTGTTTTGTGGATTGACGGCAGATATGACAATTTGTACACTAACGCTGGAACCAGTAGCCGCCTGCGCAAAAGTAGCATTTGGTCTGTAGCCGCATCCAGCAAAAAAGACAAAGATTATTACATAAATTATGCCACCTGCTCTTTTGATCTGTCTTATATGCATTACTGAGCCTATCCTTTGATAACTATATTTACAAGCCTGTTTGGAACGACTATCTCTTTAACAATCTCTTTATCTTCTATCCATTTAGCAACACTCTGCTTTGCAGATGCTACTATCTGATCCTTAGCATCATCTATTCCTATCTCAATCTCTGAGCGCTTTTTACCATTAACTGATACGCCGATATTGATTGTGTCAACTTTAAAAACCTCTTGTATAATCTCCTGTGATGCAAGATTGTTCAGTCCAAACAATTCACTGCTTATCTCCCAACATACATGCGGCACTATAGGCTCTAAGATAGAGGCAAGCACCCAATAACCCTCGCTCCAAACATCCTCATTAGATTGTGCGCTAAGCGCATTTAAAGCTTCCATGACTCCTGCAATGAGCGTATTAAAGCTATATCTGTGCTCATAAATCTCCATAGCCCTTTGAAGTGCTTCGTAAACCTTCTTGCGGGCAAATTTTTCATCTTTACTTAATGTGCTATGGTTGATAGAAGGTTTGACTTTACATGCTTTAGCATTAGAACTTTTATCATAAAATTTTTTTAAGAATCTAAAGGCACCCTCTACGGCACTATCGTTCCATTCAAGTTCCTGTGTTGGTGGAGCTGCAAATAAGATAAACAATCTTGCGGTATCCGCCCCATATTGTTTTATTAAAGCATCAGGATCAACTATGTTGCCTTTTGATTTACTCATCTTGGCGCCATCTTTTAAAACCATGCCTTGAGTCAAAAGTTTTTTAAACGGCTCACTGCTATTTATATATCCCAAATCGCGTAAAACTTTAGTAAAAAAACGTGCATATAAAAGATGCAGTATAGCATGCTCTATACCGCCTATGTAATGATCTACATCCATCCAATATGCAACTTCTTTAGCATCAAAAGGTTTTTGCGTCAAAATACTCTTTGACGCGGTATATCTTAAAAAGTACCATGATGATTCTATAAACGTGTCCATCGTGTCAGTTTCACGTACCGCCTTACCGCCACATTTTGGACATATACAATTTTTCCAAGTCGGATGATTTGCTATCGGGTTGCCCTCGGCACTTAAATCAACATCTTCTGGTAAAACAATAGGCAGATTCTCTTTTTTCTCTGTCACTATGCCGCAGCTCTTGCAGTGAATAAGCGGTATCGGAGCACCCCAATATCTTTGACGCGATATTCCCCAGTCTTTTAAACGAAAATTAATCACCTTTTTGCCGATACCTTTTGTCTGAAAATATTGGGTAACGGCATCTATAGCATCTTTTGAAGAAAGTCCGTCAAACTGTTGTGAATTAAATAAAACTCCATCTTGCGTGTATGCTTTTGAGGCATCTACTTGTGCATCTTGCGGCTTAATTACAGGTTTAATATCTAAGCCATACTCTTTTGCAAAATCAAAATCTCTCTCATCATGTGCGGGAACAGCCATAACCGCTCCGCTTCCATAGTCCATAAGAACAAAATTTGCCACCCATACCGGCAAAGACTCGTTAGTTAAAGGGTGGATTACACTAATGCCCAGAGATACGCCTTTTTTCTCTTTTTGGCGTTTTATAGAGCTTGTGTTTTTCATCTTATTAATTGAAGCAACAGTCTCCTGTGAGAGCAGATGATTTTCTATCATATAGCTAACTAACTCATGTTCTGGAGCTAATGCCGTATAACTTACGCCGTAAATAGTATCTGCGCGGGTTGTAAAAACATCAAATTTCTCAAATTTTTCATCTAAGAGTTGTTTACTCTTATCGTCTAAATAAAGATCAAATTCCAACCCCGTTGATTTGCCAATCCAATTTTTTTGCATAGTAATTACCTGCTTTGGCCAACTCTTTTCAAGCAAATCTAAATCATTTAATAGCTCATCAGCGTAATCACTGATTTTTAGATAATATTGATACATCTCTTTTTTAACAATCTGAGTGCCGCATCTCCAACAACAACCATCAACAACCTGCTCGTTTGCCAATACAGTTTTATCATGCGGACACCAGTTTAAATAGCCTTTTTGACGATACAAAAGACCTTTGTTAAACATATCTATAATAAAACCCTGTTCAAACTTTGTATAAATCTCATCACTTGTAGCAAATTCTCTCTCTTTTGAAAAAGAAAGGCCTAAGTTTTCAAGTTCGCCCTGCATGTAAGCTATATTATCATATGTCCATTTTTTTGGGTGTATGCCGTTTTTAATCGCAGCATTTTCTGCGGGCATACCAAAACTGTCAAAACCTATAGGATGAAGTACATTGAAGTTTTGTTGTCTGTAATGCCTTGCAAAAGCATCTCCAATGCAATAATTACGAACATGCCCCATATGTAGGCGACCGCTTGGAAACGGAAACATACTTAGAATATATTTTTTTTCTTTGTTAAAATCATCACTTGGCTCAAAAGAGCGATTATCTCTCCAAAAAGTTTGCCATTTTTTTTCTATATTTTTAAATTTATACTCTTTCATTTATACTCTTTTTTAGACAATTCCGCCCTCATATTGTGCACGTAATCGTTTTTTTTCTAATGCTCTTTTTTTCTTTTGGGCCAATCTTTGGCGGTATTGTTTCATATCAAATTTAAACCACAACAAAATAGGCGATGCTATAAATATTGACGAATATGTTCCAACCACTACGCCCACAAGCATGGTAAAAGAAAACGGAGCTATGATGGCACCTCCAAAAAGATACAGAGTCAGTACAACTAAAAATGTTGTTAACGATGTAAGAACCGTCCTTGAGAGCGTACGTGTAATAGAATCATCAATTACAAAATCCAAATTATTGTCTTTTATCGTTACGATTCCTTCTCTGATTCTGTCAAATACTATGATGGTATCGTTTAACGAGTACCCAAGCAGCGTTAAAAGAGCTGCTAAAACATCGAGATTTACATCAATATGAAACAATGAAATAGCGCCAAGTGCAATGGAGATATCATGTACTAACGCTAAAACTGAGGCAACGGCAAAACGCCACTCAAATCTAAAAGCAACATACAGTAATATACCGAGCACGGCTATTACCATGGACATGATGCCCTTTGTTCTTAGTTCACTACCGACTTTTGGACCAACCATATCTACTCGTCTTATTTGAAAATGTCCGCTGCCAGATAACGCTTTAGCTACGCTAGTACCTATATCTTTATCAACTCGCTTAGAGATAGTTTTCATTCGTATAACAACCTCATCGGGCGAGCCAAATTTAGTAATAGATACATTTTGAAACAAAGCATCCTTTTTAAGAAGATTCCTCATCTTTTGGATAGGAGCTCTTTTGTCATATTTGACCTGAACTATTGTTCCCCCGGCAAAATCTATGCCATAATTTAACCCTTTTGTGGCAAGTAAAATATATGATATTAAAATCAAAGTCAAAGATACGGTAATAGCTAATTTAGAAC
>WFMO01000041.1 GCA_015489055.1 Helicobacteraceae bacterium
GCACAATTTATGGTTGGTCTTGGTGCTATAGCTCTTGGTATCTTAGCGCTCGTTCATATTGCTCCACAAGTATTGGAGTTGGTTGCGTTTTTATCAATAGGCGTTACTTTAGCACTAAAAGGTTCTACCTTAGCTGCAAGACTTACACAAGAATATCATCAAAGTGCCGCTTAACAACTAACAACAAACAAGAAAACAGTTACCTCATCTTGTGAGGTAAACCTTCATTTAAACTACCACATTAAAAAATCTTTTGTATAATACCATATAAATTTTAAGGATATGAATATGGTTGATGTTTTAGTTATAGGCGGCGGCGGAGCCGGGTTAACCGCAGCAATCCATGCAAAAAAGGATGGTGCTAATGTTGCATTGGTAAGTAAAACATATCCGACAAGATCACAGACATGCATGGCTCAAGGTGGCATAAATGCGGCTATTGGTGCTGATGACAGTATCCAAAGTCATATCAGCGATACACTAAAATCCGCTCAAGGTTTAGCTGATGAAGAATTGGTCGGGATATTGTGCGAGCATGGAGTAGATGCCATTAAATGGTTAGATAAAATAGGAGTCCCTTTTAGCAGAAATAAAGGTATAGCGCAACGAAAAATGGGTGGTGCATCATTTGTACGCGCTTGTTATGCTAAAGATTATACGGGACTTAAGATACTGCACACTCTTTATGATCAGTGTAACGCTTATGACATAAATATGTTGAGTGAGAGATTTTTAATTGATCTGGCGGTAATAGATGGCAAAGTTTACGGGGCATATTTACTAAACATAAAAACATCAACTGTTGAGTTGTTTCATGCAAAAAGCGTTATATTGGCTACCGGTGGATATGCAAAAGTGTATGGCAAACACTCAACAAATCATGTAGGTTCGACTGCTGACGGCATCGCAGCGGCACTTAGAGCAGGTGCTAAAATCAGCAATATGGAGTTTATCCAGTTTCATCCCACTGCACTCAAAAAATCATCTATTCTTATCTCCGAGAGCGCACGCGGAGCAGGTGGATATCTGGTAAACTCTAAAGCAGAGCGCTTTACCGATGAACTAGCCTCTCGCGATAAAGTTTCTTTAGCAATTACGAATGAAATGCAAAAAGGCGAAGAGATTTATCTTGATGTTAGACATCTGTCCGCTAAGTTTATAGACGAGCACCTTCCGCAAGAAAAAAAACTGGCGGATTTATATGAAAATATTGATTTAACAAAACAGCTTATTCCCATACTCCCCGCAGCTCACTATACAATGGGCGGCATCTGCGTCGATAAAAACTGCACTACCAATATACAAGGCTTATATGCTGTAGGAGAGTGTGCAAATCATATGGTTCATGGTGCAAACAGACTTGGCGGAAACTCTCTTCTTGAGATAGTTGTTTTTGGAAAAATTGCAGGTGAGGCGGCATGTGCTTATGCAAAAAAAGAGATGCCTGCATGTAAAGTGGATAAGCATAAAGATATACTGAGCCAAATCAATACAAATCCTACCGTAGATTTTTATAAAAGACGCGCCGAATTAGCGGAGATATTTTATACACACGTCGGCGTCAAGCGAAATGAGCAAGGATTGTTAGAAGCTTTGGAGTATATACAAGCATTGCAAAATGAACTTAAAAACATGGGAGTGAAAAATATAAAACTCGCATACAATACTGAACTAGCAGAGTTTTTAGAATTTAAAAATCTTGTTTTAACAGCTAAAACAGTTGTGTTATCTGCGTTAAGGCGAAAAGAAAGCAGAGGCGCACACTACAGAGAAGATATGCCAAATAAAGATGACAACTTCAGCACGGATACTATCTGTTATCAAGAAAATGATGAAATTAAATTTCCATAAAGGGCAAAGCTATGAAAATTAAACTACAAAGAAGTGATAAGATATTTGAATATGAAGTACCGTTAAATGGTGTAACGCTCTTGGAGGCTCTTGGATACATAAAAGAAAATATAGACTCCACTTTGGCATTTTCTTCAGGTTGCAGAAGTAGTGTTTGCGGAAGTTGTGCGGTGAGAGTGAATGATAAAGAGGTATTAGCTTGCGCATACAAACCAAAAGATGATGATCTAATACAGCCGCTTCGTAATATGCCTATATTGCGCGATTTGGCAGTAGATATGGATAGGGCATTAGCATTTAATAAAATAGCTAAAGCATGGGGATTACCAAAAGAAGAAGCCTTACATGTAAGCGGGGAAGATGCAAAAAGAAATGAACTTCAAAGTGACTGCATTTTATGTTCTGCCTGTTTTAGCGCGTGTCCCGTTTACAGCGTAAATGAAGATTTTATAGGCCCATTTGCGCTTACAAGGTCACTTAGATATGTCAATGACATCAGACAAAAAGATATAAAACCAACTATAGAGGCGATTCAAACTAACGGTATCTATGATTGCACGCTGTGTAATGAATGTGTACCCGTATGTCCGCAAGGCATAGCCCCAAAACAAGATATAGAGATCTTACGAAACAAAAGCGGCATAATGGGATACCTTAATCCAAATATTTTAGCAGGATTTGATGACGGATTGAATTTTTAAAGTTCTTTATCTAGTTTAAAGATAAGTTGTTATAATATGTACAAAAACTATAAGGATATCTTATGTTAAAAGTAGAGCCGACGGGCAAAGAGGCCAAATTGCAGGCAGGCAACTTTATCTATGAGCTAGACAATAAAGGATATATTGTATATGCAAACAGAGCGTTTGTTAATTTTACCGGTTTTGATAAAAAAGAGCTGATAGGTGCATTTTATGCTGAGATATTAGATCCAAAAATGCCTCGTACTTTATTTACATGTATGAGAACATCAACCGCAAATGGTGAAACATGGAAAGGATATTCAAAAAATCTTAAAAGTAATGGTGATTTTTACTGGTCTATAGCTTATGTCAGCGTAAAACCTGAAAAGGACGGTTATATTGCAATGTATAAGCCAGTAAACAAAAGCTCTGTTGATGAGATAGCAAAAGCATATGAAGAGATATACAATCTTGAACAAGAAGGTAAAGACACTACAGGTCTGATAAAAAATATCATAATCGGTGAATGAGCTTTGTTGGTAAAATACTTGGTATAATTAACTAAAAGTCTGCCTTGAATCTAAACCTTTTAAGTGTTGTTGAATATGATATTTGTTATACTCAGACACTTAACGGGGGCGACAATGGCTAAAGAATACTCTTTTGATATATCGGCAAAAATAGATTTACAGGCTTTTAAAGATGCGATTAACCTGACTGATCGTGAAGTAGCAAACAGATATGATTTTAAAGGTACACTGTATGAGATTGACTATAAAGAAAAAGATAAACTACTTATATTGACGGCATCAAGCGATAATAAACTAGACGCACTAAAAGATATAGTGATTTCTAAACTTTTAAAACGCGGACTATCCTCGAAAGTTCTTGAAGAATTAAAAATCCAAAACGCAGCCAACAATACAAGAAAAGCAACTTTTAAGATTGTTGATTATATACAAGCAAAAGAGGCAAAAAAAATAGTTGCTGAGGTTAAAAAATTAAAATTAAAAGTAACAACTGCTATAGAGGGTGATTGTATTAGAGTAAAATCAAAACAGATTGATGATTTGCAGCAAGTTATTAAAGCTGTTAAATCTATGGAGTGGGAAGCACCGCTTGTTTATGAAAATATGCGTTAATAAAGATGATATCAAACGAGTCGATAGAGCAGTTAAAGAGTCGATTAGACATTATTGACGTTGTAAGTTCATATATAGAGCTTAGAAAAAGTGGAGCTAATTTTAAAGCACCATGCCCTTTTCATGATGAAAAATCACCAAGTTTTGTTGTAAGTCCGTCAAAACAGATATACCACTGTTTTGGCTGTGGGGCAAGCGGTGATAGTATTAGTTTTGTTATGGATTATGAAAAGTTAAACTATCCTGAGGCTATTGAAAAACTAGCTAGTCAATACAATTTTTCACTTCAATATACACAAGCGAGCAAGCAAAAAAAACACTCTAAACTTCTACAAAAGCTAAGTGAGTATTATCAAACACTACTAACTCACAACAATCAAGCACTCACATACCTCCAAGAACGCGGTATTTTTGAATCAAGTATAGAAAAATTTGAGTTAGGTTATGCTCCTTCATCCAATCAAACTATAGAATTTATACAAAAAAATATGTTTAGCACCGCCGAAGCAGTGGAGCTTGGAGCTATAGGACAGCAAGATACACGTCTTTATGCAAGATTCATAGAACGTATAATCTTTCCTATATATTCAGTAAGTGCTCATTTAGTTGGTTTTGGAGGTCGTACTATTAGCGGTCATCAGGCTAAATATGTAAACTCTCCTCAGACAAAAATTTTTAACAAATCTCGTTTGCTTTACGCCTATCATCTAGCAAAGCAGAGTATCTATGCTAAAAAAGAGATAATAATCGTTGAGGGGTATATGGATGTCATCATGCTTCATCAAGCAGGATTTACTCAAGCAGTCGCAACGCTTGGAACGGCACTAACTAGTGAGCATCTGCCGCTGATTCGCAAATCTGACGCAAAGGTCATCCTTGCATATGATGGCGATAATGCCGGCATAAATGCAGCTATTAAAGCATCAAAAATGCTAAGTGCTTCAGGGATTGACGGAGGAGTCGTTATCTTTAAAGATGGTTTAGATCCGGCAGATATGGTGCATCATGGTAAATCTCAAGAGTTAGTTACGCTCTTTAGACATGCGCACCCTCTTATAGAGTTTGTGATAGATACGATAATTTTACATTATGATTTAAAAAATCCCAAAGATAAAGAAAGAGCCTTGCAAGAGGTTCTTAGCTACCTTAAAACTCTCTCACCTCTTTTGCAGGAGGAGTATCAGATATATACAGCTTCAAAGTTTGGTTTAAATCCTGCTTTTGTCAAGATTGCTAAATCAGGAAATATGAATAAGACGGACTTTAAGTCATCTTATAAAGATATCTGGGAGCTTTCAATCATCAAAACTATACTTGTGCATCCTGAATTTTTAAACCAAATTATAGAAGTTATTGATCCAGGTCAATTTAGATTTCATGCACAAGAGTTGGCTTTAGCGATAAAAGGAGAGGTCAAGTCGTCCATTTTGATGGCTGTTTTAGTAGATGATGAGATTATTCCTTTTGAAAATTATGAAGAACTAAAAAAAGAGCTTGCTACTTTTCTTATTAATTATTATAATAAAGAGTTTAATAAAGTACAACTGCAACAAGATATATCATTTGAGCAAAAAGCTTTCAAAATACGTAAAATTCGTGATAAAATTGCGATATTAAAAAAAGGCGAATCAAATAAGGAAAATTAATGTCAAATATAAAAGCGATAGCACTCTTTAGCGGTGGTTTGGATTCTACCCTTGCTATGAAATTAGTAATTGATCAAGGAATTGATGTGATTGCCTGTAATATAAATACCGGCTTTGGAGCAACAAAAGATAGACAAGAGCATATGCAAAGCATGTGTAAACAAGTCGGTGCGAAACTGCGCATTGTAGATATTCAAGATGAATACCTGCAAGATGTGTTGTTTGATCCAAAATATGGATATGGGAAACATTTTAATCCATGCATCGATTGTCATGCCAAGATGTTTGAGGTAGCCAAGCGCATAATGAAAGATGAGGGGGCTAGTTTTCTAATCAGCGGAGAGGTGCTAGGACAACGCCCAATGAGCCAAAATAAAGATGCCCTGCAAACTGTTTTAAATGAGAGTAACTGCGATGGATTGTTGCTCAGACCAATGTCTGCCAAGCTTTTAGAACCTACTATTGCCGAGAGAGAGGGACTAATTGATAGAGAAAAACTTGAAGGTATCATGGGTAGAAGCCGCAAAAGGCAGATGGAGCTAGCAAAAGAGATAGGATTGAGTGATTTTGAAAGTCCGGGAGGAGGATGTTTGCTCACTGACGAAAATTTTTCTAAAAAAATGAGAGATTTTATAGCTTATGATACATTTGAGAAAAAGGATATTGCTGTATTAAAATATGGTCGTCATTTACGTTTACGCGAAGGCGCAAAATTAGTTGTCGGCCGCAATAGGGAGGAGAATGACAAGATTCAGGCTATATCAAATGATAAATTTTTGCATATAAAAATTGAAGATATCGCAGGTCCTTATGCGCTGCTTAGTAAAGATGCAACACAAAATGACAGAAACTTAGCGGCACGCATTGTGCTTACTTACTGTAAAGCAGATAAAGATGCTGTTTACGACATATCCATGGATGATATACATATCAAAGCATCCGCACTAGCATCGCGAAGCGAAATCGAACCTTTTACCATTTTGTAAGCAAGCAGTATATATACTAGTGACAAAGGAGATAAAATGGCAGGCGTGAGGTTTAGCTTTAATGACATTATCCCGCTTATAACGCTTAATATCGGATTTGCAAAGAGAATTGATGATAGCAGAGCTGAGAGCATGAGTATTTTATACTGCAATTTTGCAGATTTTTCACAAGAGTTGATAAGCAGTAGTCTGGAGCAGTTTTTAAGACTCTCTGACGCAGTTGTAAATTACGAAAATCATTATTTTTTTCTTTTGCCATATACTGATAAATATGGTGCTATGATTGTAAAAGATATGTTTGAAGAATTTTTTGCTATTTACATAGAATCGTATGTTACAAGCTATCCGATAGATGGGGAAAGTGCCTTTGAGCTTCTTGAAGATATACAAACAATGGTAAGTAAAAATTTCTCCGCTGATTTGTTGTTTTTAGATAAAAAAAGGCTTAAGGGGAATTAAATCGATAGTATTTTGAATGTCTATAAAATTTTATAGCAGACGCTATTTCAGACTCTCTTGATTGCTGTTTTGTACATATTGGTGCGTGCTCTTTAACAGCTGGACTTTGTATATTTTGCACTTTTGTTTGTGTAAGGGATTTTGTATTTATCCGCAGAGAAACTGTATTGGCTGTTATTTGCATAATTTGTGAAGAGAGTGTTTTTTTAATCTTTTTTGGTTTTAACAAGATACTTTTTCTAGCTTCTATCAGATTATGTTTTTTGTGTTTCTTTGGAATATATCCTGAGATTACAAAAGCATTTTTTGATAAACAGGTTTGAAAAAAATTCTTTGCATTATTGGCAGTCGTAGCATTTTTAAATTTACCCAGCCATACTTTTTCATACCCGTTTTGGTTTATTATGCGATAATTTTTATAACATTTTTTTGCTTTACTTAAAAACTGTTTTGTTAAAGACGATGGATGTTTCACGGCGATAACCTGCACCCAAAAAGGTGCTTTGGCATACGCCAGAACAATTGTAAGTAAAATAAGTAAAATTGTTTTCATATAAACCAAATCGGCTAAAGTGTTTTTTTTTAAAGTTCAGTTTTTAAAGCCGCTCCGTTTGATGCATTTGATACAAGCAGACTGTATCTCTTTAACCATTTGGATGTAATCTCTTTTTTATGCGGAACAAATTTTTCACGCCTTTTTTCGAGTATTTCGTCACTTACGTTTAGATTAAGAATATGAGCATCAATGTCAAACTCTATTTCATCTCCATCTTCTACCAGTCCAATTACTCCACCCTCAGCCGCTTCAGGTGAAACATGTCCTATACTAGCACCGTGCGTAGCACCTGAAAAGCGTCCATCTGTGATGAGGGCGACCTTTTCTCCTAGTCCCATGCCCTGAATTAAAGCCGTCGGTGCTAACATCTCCTGCATTCCAGGACCTCCCTTTGGTCCTTCATAGCGTATTACCACGACATTGCCGGCTTTTACTTTATGAGCCATGATGCCGTCTATGGCTTCTTGTTGAGAGTTAAAGCATATTGCAGTACCTTTAAAACTCCGCATTTGCGTAACTACTCCGGCAGCTTTGATAACCGCTCCCTCTAATGCCAAGTTACCAAAGAGTATCGCAAGACCCCCAACTTGAGAAAAAGCATTTTCATTGGTATGGATAATCGATAAATCTTTAATAACAGCATCTTTAATGCGTTCACCAATAGTCTCACCCGTTACTGTTAAAGCGTCCGTTTGTAAAGCGGTTCCTCGTCTGCTTATCTCTTTCATGACCGCATTTACTCCGCCGGCTTTGTCTATATCTTCCATGTGTATCGTTGCAAGAGATGGAGAGATTTTAGCGATATTTGCTACATGTTCTGCTATATCGTTAATCTGGCCAATGTTAAAATCAACTTCAGCATCTTTGGCAATTGAGAGCATATGCAAAACCGTATTTGTGCTGCCCCCCATAGCCATATCCACTACAAAAGCATTGTGAATTGCTTTTTCATTCAAAATATTTCGCATATTCCATTTTTTATCTTCTGATTTTGCCATCTCTACTATACGCTTAGCAGCTGTTTTTACCATTTCTATACGTTGGGGAGTCATAGCCAGCACGGTTCCGTTTCCAGGCAGTGCAACACCCATAGCCTCACACAGTGTATTCATAGAATTTGCGGTAAACATTCCAGAACAGCTTCCCCCGCTAGGACAAGCTTCGCATTCTATCTCATA
>WFMO01000042.1 GCA_015489055.1 Helicobacteraceae bacterium
CTCTTTAATTCTTGCTTTTTTGCCAGCTAAGTCACGTAAATAAAATAATTTTGCACGACGCACGCGACCACGACGAATTACTTTTATATTATCTATACTATCAGAATAAATAGGAAAAATTCTCTCGATACCTACACCGTTAGCACTAATTTTACGAACTATAATAGTTCTACCAGTACCCTCGCCTCGTATTGCTATACAAACACCTTCATAATTTTGAAGTCTAGTCTTGCTACCTTCTTTAATAATAACTGCTAAACTGACCGTATCTCCTGCACGAAATTCAGGAATTGATTTTTGTGCAAGTTGCTTCTTTTCAAAATTTTCTATATATCTATTTCTCATAATAGTCCCTTTTATTGTACATATTTTTTAGCACTGTCAAATACTGACAAAAGCATCTGCCATCAAACAAATCTATCCTCAGCTTTATATGCCAGATATCGTGTCGGACGAAAAAAAGATGTTTTGCATTTTGCCAAAGCGAATTTTAATGAGCGAATTTTACTATGATTACCCTTTAAAAATTCTGATGGAACGCCTTTTTCTTTATATTTTTGCGGTTTTGTGAAGGATGGTGATTCTAAAAGATGTTCTTCAAAACTCTCATCTATTAATGATTCTGCATTTCCTAGCACACCGTCAATGTTTCTGGAGATTGCATCACACATCACCAAAGAAGGAAGTTCGCCTCCTGTTAAAACATAATCACCAATACTAAAAACTTCATCTGCAAACTCTTCTATAACACGCTCATCCATTCCTTCGTATCTTCCACTTACAAAAACTATATGCTCTTTCCTTGCTAACCTCTTAGCGTCATTTTGAACAAATTGCTTACCTGCAGGCAGTAAAAAAATAATATAAGTATTATCGTTGTTGTGCTTTATGGATTCTAATGTGTCATGTAGTGGCTGAGGGCTCATAAGCATGCCCGCGCCTCCGCCAAAAGATGTATCGTCAACTTTTTTATGTTTATTGCAAGAATAATCTCTTGGATTTACATATTTTATATCTATCAATCCATGCTTGATAGCTCTAAATAATATCGAATCCTCGAAATATCCTTTGATAATATTTGAAAACAAAGTAACAAATGTGTATCGCATAAACTTTTATGATGCCGCTAAAATATCAAGACCACCGGATACTAAAATAGTCTTGTTGATAGTATCTACATGTAAAATATATTTATCTTGATAAGGAATCAGAAAGGACTTTGGTAATTTCTGAGCTATAAGATTCGCATCTGTTTGAATAAGCAGATAATCTATCTCTGCTATTCTCTCAATAGTTGCAACAATGCCTAATTGTTGATTATTTTCAAGTATGCGTGAACCAATAATATCAAAATAAAAATATTGATTTTCTTGCAATAAACAATTTTCTCGTGTCTGCTGATATGACATAAATAACTTTTTATTAATAAAGCGTTTAGTCTCTTGCAAAGAATTGACACCTTGAATTTTAACCAAATTTTTATCTATTGCCTCTATTGTAATGTTTTGATTATTGCTCAACATAAAGCTTCTTCCGGCATCAAAGAGTTCTGGAAAATCAGAAACTACATGTAGCTTCATAAAACCTTTTAAACCAACACTTTTACCGAGTGTCGCGATATGCAAGAACTCATTATTGCTCAATTGATTCGACATTTATGCGATAACTCTTTCCATCTTTTGCTTTACAACCTGATATCACAGTTTTGATAGCACCTATCATTTTACCCTGCTTACCTATCAACTTTCCGACATCGTCTCCATGGGCATACAAAATAATCTCAACAATATCATGATTTTCAACTGATACGACTTTGATATCATCAGGATACGATACAATTAATCGTGCATAATCAGCAATAAAATCATTTATCATAATTATTTACCGGTAATTTTTTTTACTCTGTCACTCATCTTTGCACCAACACTCAACCAGTAATTAAGACGCTCTTCATCAAACTGTACGATTTTTTGCTCAGCCATTGGGTTATAATAACCAATCAACTCTATCCAACCACCGTCTCTACGCTTGCGTGAATCAGTTACCGCTATACGATAAAATGGTTTTTTCTTACGACCCATACGGGTTAAACGAACTACTGTTGCCATGAACACTTCCTTTGTATATGCAGAATTTTTCTGCAAAATTTGATAACTGCATAAATGCAAATCTCTATATTTCAATAAATACAGAAATCTACATTTATGAAGAGAACTCTTTATCTTGGTATATTCCCAAGATTGGATTGAGACAGCAAATTTTGAAGATTTTGCATCCCTTTTTTGCCTGAAAATTTCTTTGCCATTTTACCGGCATTTTTAAACTGTTTGATAATTTTATTAACCTCTGCCTGTGAAAGACCACAGCCTGATGCTATTCTTAATTTTCTCATATTGTTTAAAAGGTCTGGATTTTCACGCTCTTTTGGCGTCATTGATGACACCATAGCTTTCATATGTTTTAATTCTTGTGAATTCTCAAGATCAAAATCCTTAAGAGCTTTAGACATATTTCCCATACCTGGAATCATGCCCATGATTGATTTCATACTCCCCATCTTTTTCATACTTTCCATCTGCTCTAAAAAATCATTAAAGTTAAAACTACCTTTTTGAATTTTTTTGGCAACTTGCTTTGCCTTTTTCTCATCAATCACGCCGGATGTCTTCTCAGCCAAGCCCTCTATGTCGCCTAAGCCTATTAAACGATTAACAATGCGCTCAGGCAAAAAGACTTCTAAATCTTCCATCTTTTCACCGTTACCGATAAAACGAAGCGGTACTTGCACTAAAGAAGACAATCCTAATGCTACTCCACCTTTCCCGTCTCCGTCAAATTTGCTTAAAATAACACCATCAATGCCTATTTTATCATTAAAGCTAATGGCTGTTTTAACCGCATCTTGTCCGGTCAATGAGTCCGCTACATAAAAAATCTCATCAGGATTTGCAACTTTTTTCACTTGTTCTAGCTCATCCATCAACTCATCATCTATCGCTAAACGACCCGCTGTATCTATTAAGATGACATCATAAAGTGCACTATTGGCATATTTTAAAGCATCTTTAACAACCTCGACCGGATTTTTATGAGATTCGTCTTCAAATAACTCAATATCGATTTTAGAAGTGATCTGTCGAAGCTGTTCAACTGCCGCTAAACGCTGTAAATCCGCAGCTACAACCAAAACTTTCTTCTTTTTATTCTTTAGATAAAGTGCCAACTTTCCGGTAGTTGTTGTTTTTCCGGAACCTTGCAATCCTGTCATTAAAATAACCGTCGGAGGGTTCGGTGCAAAAACAAAACCCTTATTGCCACCTACTTCTAAGATATCATACAGCGTTGTCTTTAAGGCATCTAAAAACTGATCTTTTCCGATACCTTTTTCTTTAGTTTTTAACTCAACTTGCGCTACGAGGTTTTTTACGACTTTATGATTTACGTCAGCTTTAAGTAAGGCTTTTTTAAGTTCATCAGTCGCTTTTTTAAGAGATTTTTCATCATCATAAAAACGAAGTTTTTTTATAGCTGTTGTAAATGAATTTGTTAATGTGTCAAACATCTCTCTCTCCTCGATTTAAAGTTTCGCATTATAGCAAAAAAATACTTTATTTTTATTTTAAGTATCTGACGTTACACACTATGATAAACAAAAGCCCATTATTATAATAAAGATGTTGTATCTCTGTCGCCCGCTAAAGCTTCAAAACAAGCGAAGCGCTCCCAAATGGATGTTTCTTTGAAAAAGTAAACTTTTTAAGAAAATTGGGTGAAATGCTTTATCTTTTAAAAAATATATAAAATCAGCTAGATGCTTATGCTTCAAAGTGTTTAAATAAAGCAGGCTCTTTGGCTTCAAAAGTTAGTCCAAGCAATGTTACTTTTCTAGCATGTAACATAACTCGGCTATATCTTCTACCTCCATACTGTTCATCGCCTATTATGTGAAGCCCTGCGCTTTGTAAATGAACTCTTATCTGGTGTGTTCTTCCGTTATGTATAATGCATTTAAGTTTGCTTTTTTTACCGCTGATAGCTTCAACAAAGACTTCCGTACAAGCCGGTTTTCCAAAATTATCTACCTTAGAATATGCTTTATTGCCCCGCTTATTGGTAACAATGGGCTTATTAATTTCAAAACCTTCAGCAACAAGACCGTCAACCCACGCTGTATATTCTTTATAAACTCTATCTCTTTTAAATTCCTGTATAGCTTTTTCTTGAAACTCTTCATTTTTTACAAGCATCAAAACTCCACTCGTTTCACGATCTAGCCTATGAAGAAGCTTAACTTTACCAAACTGTCTGACAATCTCATCAGAATTTATAAACGCAGGCTTATCTACAACAATCAAATCATCGTTTTCAAAAATAATTTTTGCTTTTTCAATTTTTTGAATCTTAAAAACTGTTTTTACGCCTATATTACCTCTGGCAATCATCAGTTTTTTTGCACCCACATAAACAAGACCTCTGTCAATTAACGACTTAGCTTCTTTGTTTGATATATTTTCCTGCGCTGCCAATAGTTTATACGCTTTTTCTTTTTCCATTTTATTTCCTTAGTTCATCAATTACATGGCTCAAATCAACACTCTGTGCAATATATGACGGCGGTAACTCTTTGCATGTAAAGAGGGCATCTGACAAAGAAGCCTCCTGGACATACTGAACATGATAAACATTTTTATACAACTCTTTTTGATCATCAATATATTTTCCCGTTATAATCTTACAGCCAAAATGAGCCGGTTCAAGTGGGTTGTGACCACCTATCTTGGGAATAAACGACC
>WFMO01000043.1 GCA_015489055.1 Helicobacteraceae bacterium
CACCGGTTCAATTATTCATCAAGCCAATTGGCTTGATATATCTATGAAGATGAATTGATGCATATGTTTTTGAGTTTTGTATTTCTAAAAATCTGCCTTGCATCTGTACCTTTTTCTTATCGCTGTTAATTGGTTTTATTTATGGGTAGGTGCTTGTAAATGGCGGAAGATACAGGAGAAAAAACAGAAGAGCCCACCCCCAAAAAGATAGAAGATGCAAGAAAAAAGGGTGATGTTGCTAAAAGTCAGGATGTCTCAGGAGTACTTACTTTATTTGTGGCAATTGTAGCTTTTTTGATGCTTTTTAAATTTATGGCAGAGCATATTTTTGGGCTTATGCATTATTATTTTTCTCTTTTTGGTACAAGGCTCTCTGAGGGTGAACTTGTTAATATCGCAGTTATAACGGCAAAAGAGTTTGTTCTTATTTTAGTGCCACTTGCACTAACTATTATGATTGCGGGCATTGCAAGCTCGTTTGCTCAGTTTGGTTTTTTGTTTAATGCCGATGCGATAGTCCCTAAGTTTAATAAACTAAACCCCATTAGCGGATTTAAAAATCTATTTTCCTTACAAAAGTTGTTAGATGGTATTAAAACTACTTTAAAATCTTTTATAACTCTTGGTGTGGGATTTGTTTTTTTTATATCATATATAAAACAGTTACCATCGGTAGAGCTTTATACGCTTCAAAGCCAATTAAGTTGGATGATAAACAAAGCAATTGCCATTGCTTTTATTATACTTTTCGTTTTGGCACTTTTTGCTGTTGCTGATCTTATCATTGTTAGAAAACAATATTTTAAGAAGCTGAAAATGACAAAACAGGAAGTAAAAGATGAGATGAAAAATTCTGAGGGTGATCCGCAGATAAAAGCTAAGATACGTCAAATACAAATGGCAGCATCAAGACAAAGAATGATGTCGGCCGTAGAAACTGCTGATGTTGTTATCACGAACCCGACTCATTACGCTGTTGCTATAAAATATGATGAAAAAAAGTATGAAGCACCTATAGTAGTTGCCAAGGGGATGAATAACATAGCTGTTAATATTAAAAAAATAGCAAGAGAGCATGATGTGCATATAGTCCAAAACCCGCCGCTTGCGCGCTCGCTATATGCACAGGTTGATATTGATGAGGCAATTCCGGAAGCTTTGTTTGGAGCAGTTGCTGAAGTATTGGCATATGTATACAAGATGAATCATTAAAGGTTGTTTTATTGGAAAATATATTAGATGTAATTAAAAAAGCAAGACATGTGACGGTAGTGGCGCATATACACCCTGATGCGGACAGTGTGGGCAGCGCGTCTGCTTTATATACATATATGCTACAACTCCATAAAAAAGTAACATTTTATTGTGCAACAAAAGCTATAGACCCTGCACTTAAATGCATACCATGGGTTGATAAGATAAAACATACATTTCCAAAAAGTTCTGACTTGGTTTTATCGGCTGATTGTGGAAATAAATGTAGACTTGGCGAGATATTAGACGTTTTACTTATAAATTTTGATCACCATGCAAGCAACGAGCTCTTTGGTAACTACAACATTGTAAATAAAGAAGCTGTTAGTACCTCACAGGTGGTTTTTGATTTTTTTGTTCATCATAATATCACTATTAATTCTAAAATAGCTACAGCGCTTTACGCAGGATTACTAGATGATTCGAGAAATTTTTTAAACTCTAAGGTTGATGAGAAAACCTTCAATATGGCTGCTTTTTTGTGCGCACGAGGTGCCAAGACGGCTATTGTCGCAAATCATATCAGCAAGCAAATACCATTATCTGCATTTAGATTAAAAGCAGCTATGATGAGCAATATGCAGCTTGTAAGCCAAGCGCACATCGCTTTATTTATAGTACCTCTTAAAATGCTAGATGATTATGGAGCACACCACAGGGATTGCAAGTTGGCTCTTGAAGAGGGTCTTTATTTGCCAAGCGTAGAGGTATCTTTGTTGTTGTGTGAAAATAGAGATTTAAGTATCAAGGGGTCCCTGCGCAGTAAAGGCAAAATAGATGTAAATATGATAGCGCAAAAATTTGGCGGAGGGGGACATATATACTCGGCTGGATTTAAGATAAACAATCAAAGCTTGGAAAAAGCATCAGATATGGTACTTGGAGATATTGATATGTTTTAAGATAATTTAGATACAATATTGACAATTATTTAAGGAAATATTTATGTACCAAACTACTATAAAAAAATCTGTATCTTTAGTAGGTGTAGGTCTTCACAGAGGCAATCCGGTCAATCTGACACTAGAGCCACTAGAAGAAAATAGCGGCATAATTTTTGTTCGCAAAGATGTCGGCGTATCTATCCCTCTTGTTCCAGGCAACGTAGTTGACACAAAGATGGCTACCGTAATCGGTAAAGACGGTCATACAATATCTACCATAGAGCATCTGCTGTCTGCTATTTACGCGTATGGGATTGACAACATCAGGGTGACGGTAGATGCTGATGAAGTACCAGTCATGGACGGCAGCAGTGCTAGTTTTTGTATGCTGTTAGATGATGCTGGTATTGTCCAACAGGCCAGTACAAAGAAAATTATGATAATTAAAGAGGCTGTGACAGTAAGAGATGGTGATAAGTATGTAACTCTGACTCCATCAGATGATCAAACGTATAATTTTACAATAAAATTTGCGCACCCGGTTATAGATCATCAAGCGTATATTTTGCGATTTAGTAAGGAAAACTACAAAAAAGAGATAGCACGTGCGCGTACTTTTGGTTTTTTACAAGAGGTACAATATTTGCGTTCTAAAGGCTTGGCGCTTGGCGGCTCTTTGGAAAATGCTGTTGTTTTGGATGAGAAAAAAGTGTTAAATCCTGAAGGGTTACGATTTGAAAATGAGTTTGTAAGGCATAAGATCTTAGATGCGATAGGTGATATGTGTTTACTTGGGATGAACTTTATCGGTAACTATGAGGCTTTTGCAGGGAGTCATCACTTAAATCATAAGTTGACAGTAAAGTTGCTTAGTAATCCTCAAAATTATGAAGTCTTAGAGGTGCAAGGCAGTAAAGAGCGGGAGTATGCCAAAGCATATGCCTAAAAAAACTATTGATATATTAGTTGTAGCTCTGGGCTCTCCTTTTTTGATAGGGCTGTATGAGAATAAAAAACTTTTTAAAACAATCAAAAGTGAAAAACATACTTCTGATGAATTGCCTAGATGGTTTAAATTATTTAATGAAAAGTATAATATCGAGAAACTTTTTTATGCAAAAGGACCAGGTAGTTTTATGTCTATAAAAGTTGCGTACATTTTTTTAAAATCATTTGCGGTTTTAAAAAATATACAGTTTTTAGCGATAGACGCTTTTTATTTTAATGATAATAGTCCTATTAAAGCAGTCGGAAAGCTCTATTTTGTTAAAATTAACAATCAAATAGATACAATAAAGATCGAAAATGTTCAAAAGAGTAAATTTGTTTTACCAAAGACTCTTAAGCATCGTGATTTTGGATTAGATGTGATACCTCAGTATGGTATTAATGCTATTTTTTAAGGATAAAAGTGACTATAAGCGTACCTGCTACAAGCGCAAACCTAGGTCCAGGATTTGATTCATTGGGGTTAGCGTTGCAATTAAGAAATCAAGTAGAATTTCATGCATCCCATTTTCTGAGTGTTTCTATAAAAGGGGAAGGACAGAATAATCCAAGACTTAAAGGCAATAATCTGTTTGTTAGTATTTTTAATGATCATTATACTCGCTTAACTCAGAGTCAGCAAAAATTTAAATTTACATTTTACAATCAAATTCCCATGTCAAGGGGAATGGGTAGTTCATCTGCTGTCATTGTAAGTGCAATTGCATCTGCCCATGAAGCTGCTGGAGTAAGAGTTTCTAAGCGAAGAATTTTAAATTATGCCTTAGCTTACGAACCGCATCCTGATAACATTACTCCTGCCGTCATGGGTGGCTTTAATGCTGCGACTTTAGAGAAGAATAAAGTTTTTTCACAAAAAAAACATCTACCAGATTACCTAAAGGCGATTATTGCAGTGCCAAGCAAGCCAATAAATACCTCAAGATCTCGTACACTGCTTCCAAAGTCTTACTCAAAAGAAAATGCTATTTACAATCTTTCTCATACTGCCTTAACTGTAGCAGCATTTTTTAATGAAGATTGGGAGATGTTAAGATTGGCAACCCAAGATAGATTTCATCAAAAAGTACGCATGAAAATGCTTCCTGAACTCTTTTTGGTTCAAAAAACGGCTCTTGAAAATGGAGCATTAATGAGTACGCTCTCAGGGAGCGGTTCATCATTTTTTTCTATGGTTTATGATGAAGATGCATCATTGTTGGTAAATAAGCTTAAGCAAAAATTTACAGACATGGATATAAAATGTTTGGATTTTGATAACGCAGGCTTAATGATAGAGCGGTAGTAAAATACAGCAATATTTAGATATAATGCCGTCAATGAACAAAAAACCAGTTAGAATGTGCGTTGCATGCAGAGGAAGATTTTCATCAGATGTGCTATTAAGGTTGCAATGCAAAGACGGTCTATTGGGTGAATTTACAAAATTTGGTAGAAGTTTTTATATCTGCTCCGGTTGTCTAAAAAATGAAAAAAAATATACCAAATCACTTATGCATCAATGCAGAAGTGCAGACGCAACATATTTGTCTAATCAATTAAAGGAGATTGTAGCTCATAATGGAAAAAGTTAGAGTACACGAAATAGCAAAAGAATTAGGAGTAACTTCTAAAGAGGTTGTTAAAAAAGCTTTAGATATGGGTGTGGAATTAAAAACCGCATCTAGTACGGTATCTATGGAAGAAGCAGAAAAAATAGTTAATTATATGATAAATGGTTTAGCTGAGAATATAAGTGTATCCGCACAGCCAAAAAATATTACAAAAAAACAACTCTCAGTAGTTGAAAAAGAGTCTATATCTGAAACATCAGATGATAAAACAGATGATAAAACAGATGATAAAACAGTTGATAAAACAGTTGATAAAACAGATGCTCAGCAAATAGAGACAAAAGTTCTTGCTGAGGACAAGTCAAAGATACAAAAATCGCCTAAAAAACCTTCTATTATAGATAAAATTACCGTAAGCAAGGTCTCTGCCGCTAAGGTATCGGGCTTAAAAATAGTTAAAAAAAGAAAGGTTAAACCTGAGAATCAAGATGTGATGATCAAAAGAAGCGACAATCTTAGAAAAGTATCTAGTTATGGTAAAATGAGCGCAGAAGCACTTGCAGAGCTACATACAAGAAAGAAAAAACAAAAAGTCGCAGTTTCTACACATAATAAAAAACACTCACAAGGGGATAAGCTTGATATATTCGGAGCGTCGCTTAGTGAAGTCTCTATGGACTATTCAAGTGATGAAGTAGTGCTGGTAGATTTAAATATTTCACAAGATATGCAAGTCAAAGAGGAGCCTAGAAAGCCTTCTACTCCAAAACCTCTTGGAAGAAACTCCGGTAAAAAACAATCAGGTAGAAAAAGACCACGAAAAGTAGCACGAGATAAACGCAAAAAATATATTAAAGACAAGACATCTGAGGGACCTGTTACACATATTGAGATTCCTGAAGATATCCGTGTATATGAATTTGCAGAAAAACTTCAACGTCCTATTACAGATATAATCAAAACACTCTTTGACTTGGGTCTTATGATGACAAAAAATGATTTTTTAAGCAAAGATGAGATAGAGATATTAGCAGAAGAGTTTGACGTGCAAGTTAGCACAGTAGATCTAAAAGATGCTTTTAATTACGAAGATGACTATGCGGAAACAATTCTTGAAGAGGAAGATAATTCTACACAGCGACCGCCTGTTATAACCATTATGGGACATGTAGATCATGGAAAAACATCTCTTTTAGATGCAATACGTAATGCAAAAGTAGCAAACGGTGAAGCTGGTGGTATAACACAGCATATAGGTGCGTATATGGTCGAACAAAATGGTAAGCCGATTACATTTTTAGATACTCCGGGTCATGCAGCGTTTAGTTCGATGCGTAAAAGAGGGGCAGATATTACAGATATAATAGTTATTGTTGTAGCTGCTGATGATGGAGTAAAACCACAAACAGTAGAGGCTATTGAGATAGCTAAAGAATCAGGTACGCCTATTATTGTCGCATTAAATAAAATGGATAAAGAAAATGCAAATCCAGATTTAGTAAAAGGTCAAATGGCAGAACATGGCATCAATCCAACTGACTGGGGAGGGGACACTGAGTTTATTGCCCTATCTGCAAAAACAGGAGCGGGTATTGATGATCTTTTGGAAAATATTTTACTTACTTCCGAATTACTGGAGCTAACAGCTAACGAAAACGTAGAAGCTAAAGCAGTGGTTGTAGAGAGTTCACTTGAAAAAGGGCGCGGAGCGGTGGCTACCGTGATTGTTCAAAATGGAACACTTAAAGTGGGTGATTATGTTGTGTGTGGTCAATCATATGGAAGAGTAAAAGCCATGATTGATGGCAATAAGAGCAATATTAAAGAGTTAAAACCAAGTCATACGGCTATTGTTGTAGGATTAAATGAGGTTCCAGCGGCCGGTGAGACCATGATAGTTACGGATTCGGATAAACAAGCTCGTGAATATGCTCAAAAACGATATGAGTATGAGAGACGAAAAGAACTCTCAAGAAGCAATAAAACAACTCTTGATGAATTAACATCATTAATTGCAGAGGGTAAGTTAAAAACATTAAACCTTGTTTTAAAGACTGATGTTCATGGTTCACTTGAAGCTATTAGAAGTGCATTATTACAGTTGCGAAATGATGAAGTGAAAGTAAATATTATATCAAGTGGAGTAGGCGGTATTACAGAAAATGATGTTGAGCTAGTTACAAACAGTCAAAATAGTATGCTTGTTGGGTTTAATGTTCGCCCCACAGGAGCTGTAAAAGCTGCAGCTAAGCAAAAAGGCGTTGAGATTAAAACATATTCTGTAATTTATCAACTTATTGATGATATTACAGGTATGCTGACAGGCATGATGACCCCTAAGTATTTAGAAAAAAATACAGGTCAAGCAGAAGTTCGCGAGACTTTTAAAATACCAAAAGGCGGAATGGTTGCAGGCTGTGTTGTTGTTGATGGCAAGCTTGTGCGAGGCGGTCTTGTAAGAGTGATACGTGAGGGTGTGGTTACTTTTGAGGGAGAGCTAACATCACTGAAAAGATTTCAAGATGATGTTGCTGAAGTTGGTAACGGTTATGAATGTGGTGTTGTAATTAAAGGATACGATGATGTGGTTGTTGGAGATGTTGTTGAAACATTTACTAAAATTGAGGAGAAGGTTTCTCTTTGACACCTGCCCAGATTAAAGTAAAACGAACAGAATCGATTCTGCAAGAGCTTATCCCTGAGGCTCTAAGCTCTTTAAATGATAGCAGAATGCATGTATTAGATATTCTTGATGTGAAGTGCTCGCGTGGAAGAAGCGATGCAAAGGTTTATCTTGATTGTACAAATCTGCTTGAAGATGAGCAGCTATTTTATATAAAGCAGCTTAAGAAAGTTGCACCTATTATAGAAGATTACTGTATGAAAGATCAAGGTTGGTTCAAGTCTCCAACATTAACTTTTATATTGGACGATCAGATACAAAAAGCTCAGAAAATTGATGAACTGTTTAAGCGCATAGAAAAAGAGAGAAAAAATGAATCTTGAAAAAAATATTGAATCTGTTGTCAAATCTCTTGACCTTGTTTTGTATGATGTTGCTTTAGTTCATGAAAACGGTGAAACTATATACAGGATTAGTGTTCAAGAGTCTAATAAAAAGGGCGCAAGC
>WFMO01000044.1 GCA_015489055.1 Helicobacteraceae bacterium
AAAGATACCTGTTACAGCGTGGCACTATTAAGCATACCTAAAAGCAGTAGCCATGTGCTTAAAAGTTCTATGTATCCTTCCTCATGTAAAATTTTAGATATTTCAAATATGCTCAGTGTCAGATGTGGATGTTTTGACGATTATTCAAAGGCACACAATATGCTAAAGATGTTTTCTAAAAAATATAAAGGCGCCATTATATTGCCTACATACAAATCCAGATTTAAAAGAGATATCCACATTACCGATAAACAGATATATGCCGTACAGCTGTTTTCTGCTTTACCGACTAAAAAGATAAGAGATATATTAAAATATATTCCTAAAAATCTGCGAAATAAAACAGATGTGGTTCGGTTAAAGAGATGGATTGTAGGATATTACGGAAAAACAGATTCAAAACAAGAAGCGCTTAAAGAGTTAAAGGAGGCACGCTCAAATAGATATAAAAGTGCTTTTATTGTTATATACCATTTTACTATCATACAGAAAAATCAGGCAAAGCATAAAAAAATATCTGCTTATATGCAGTCAAACTTGGTTGTAAAAGCCAATAAAGCTTATAGCAATGCTGAATATGAATTAGCTGCAAAGTATTATAAAAAACTTCTTTTAAGCGGCTATAAAAATAGCAGATTGCTGGATAATCTTAGTTATTTATACGGAATAACGGGAGAGTTTTTTCAAGAAAAAAAGATACTTAAAATGTATCATAATGATACGTCTTTAGTTTACGCTTACGCTTACGGCGCGGTAAAAAGCAACAGTCGCACCTTTTATAAAGACTTAAAACCTTTTATAAAGAATGATAATAATGGAGATTTGCAGTTACTAGCGGGGTATTATTTTGAAAATAATCATCAGTTAAAAAAAGCTGTTAAATTTTATAAAATGGCATACGATAACAACCCTGGCAATAAGTATATATTTTTTGCCTTCGCCCGCTCTTATGATATAATAGCAGAGGTTAGCAAGGCGTTAAAACTTTATGAGTTATTGTTGCCAAGACTTAAAGTCGGGACACTTTTGTATAAGGCGGATAGAAGAAGAATAATAGAGTTGGGGGGCAGTTTATGAAAAAAAACGGTTTTACATTGATCGAATTGGCTATTGTTTTGTTAATTATCGGTCTTTTAGTGGGAGGTTCTTTTAAGATTTTAAAAGTAATGCGTGATAACAGTTTAATCGCGTCAAGTAATCAAAACACAAAAGCCGCAGTAGAGGCAGTTATAGGAAATGCAAGACTAAACAATAATACTTTGCCGACTAAAGATTTTTTTCAAAAAAATCTATCGCCTTTGAAAAATAATGAGCGCACACCCCTTTTGTATGCAGATGACCCGGATTTACAAAATATAAATATCTGTAATTTTAAGGTTACAAATCTAAGCATAAAAACACCTAAAAAAACGATCAAAAATGTAGCTTTTGCCATTGTGTCGGCAGGGCCAAACAATAATATGCAAACAGCAGTGCAAAAAAACGGCAACAGTGAATATATACAAACTTATAACTATTCGACAAAAGTCGATAATGACCCAACGCCTGTAAATATCAAAGAAAATTATGATGATGTTGTGCAGTGGGTTACATTGGCACAGTTGCAACAAAAACTTCAGTGTTCGGATAATCCTTTGCGCATTGTCAATAACTCACTTCCAAGCACAAATGTACTAAATGCTAAAAATTATAGTGCCAGTATCGTAATAGACGGAAACTATACCGCCCCGACATCAAGCAGCTGTAGCTTTAATCCGACTGATGGATTTATCTATAATGGGCAAACTTTTAAGATAACAAATGGCGGTCAAAACGTTAAACCAACAACTGTGAGTGTTACATGTAGCGTTACTGTTAACGGGGGTACGTCAAACGAGCAGGTTGCTAAAAAGATATTTGCAATTACCGTAAATCCAAGTTCTAGTGCTTCATCAACAGCAGCTCCTCCAGTTCAACCAGCTCAGCCAGTTCAACCGGCTACGCCAAGTCAAAATAATAGTAATCAAGGTTCGCCCTTTTTGAATTGGTTTAACAATTTTTTCTTTTAAGAGGTAGCGATCATGGCGCAAAACAAACCGTTAGGACAACTCCTGCAAGAAGCCGGCTTTATAAATGAGGAGCAGATACAAATTGCTCTTGATGCACAAAAAGCAAGTCCTATGTATTTCGGAGAGATATTAGAAGACCTTGATTTTGTGACATCAGCCGAGATAGCGCAGGCTATCGCTATGCAAAATAATCTGCAATATATTGATTTAAATAAAATTGTTCCATCACAAGAGGCATTAAAACTTATCCCGTTTGATATAGCTAAAAATAAAAATATTTTACCTATCAGTCTGGATGACGGGGTATTAACCATTGCCACTGCGGATATAAATGACGTTGTTCTTTTGGATTATCTGCAAAATATATCCAAAACAAAAATTAAATACGCCGTAGATGATAAAAAATCTATCGCTAAACATATTGAACTATTTTATTATCAGCTTGAAAATCCGATAGAAGCAGAGGTGCAACAACTTGTAAAAGATACGTTAAATAACAAAGAGATAGATATCGCGCATTTAGTAGATCTGTTTTTAAATAATGCCATAAAAGCCAGGGCGACAGATATTCACATCACACCAGAACACTCAACTTCACATGTGTTTTACAGAATTGACGGGGTTTTACATCACTACTATTCGCTTCCTAAAAAGTTGCATAAGCAGATGATAGCAAGAGTTAAAATAGTAAGCAGTCTTAATATCTCTGATCAAAGA
>WFMO01000045.1 GCA_015489055.1 Helicobacteraceae bacterium
ACCAGTGCTCCGGCAAGCGGTGCGGCAACGCATGGTCCTACGATTAAAGCAGATAAAAATCCCATAATAGCGACGCTGATAATACCGCCTGATTTATTTGTAGCCATATTTATTTTTGACTGGATGAAATTTGGCATCTGTATCTCATAAAGGCCAAACATTGATAAAGATAAAATGACAAAAATAGCAGAAAAAGCATAGATAATCCAAGGTGTTTGCATATAAGCTTGCAGATTTTCTCCAAATAACCCGGCTAACACTCCGGCAATCGTATAAGCTAGTGCCATTGAAAGGACATAGATTAATGACAGAAAAAAAGCATATTTGGTGGTTATATTCTTACCTTGTGATACAATTATTGATGAGAGTATCGGTATCATAGGAAAGATACAGGGCGTAAAGGCCAGTAAGATACCAAAACCTAAAAACATTAAAATAATGATTACTATATTGCCATTCCTCATAGCCTGCGTTATTCTGCCTACCTCTGAGAGCTGTGGCTTTGTGTGTAATGTCTGTATGGTATTTAAAGAGCGTACACTCATATCATTTGTATTGACAGTAAAATGGTATATCCTTGTTTGCGGCTGATAACAAATACCAGCTTTTGAGCATCCTATAAATGATAAAACTAAAGTTATATTTTTTTTACCGCTTGTTTGTGGTTTTTTGGCGAGTAAAACGGTAGCTCTTGCTTGATGAACAAATATCTGTTCATGACTAAAGAGTACACTTTTAGATAGCTTTATATCTTTTATAAACATACTACTATTATGTTTGAGCGATATTTTAAAATCTTTTTTATGCAGATATATTTCATGACCTAGTTTTACGGTAATTTGTATTATTCCATTTTTCTTTATTTTAGCAGAGGAATTAAACGCTTGATTGGTTGTTAAGAACTCCGTTGATGCCAAAAGCGAAATGCTGCAAACTAGCAGCAGAAGAATGATTTTTTTCATATTATGTCTTTTTGTTAAATGAATTGCACTATAATACCTTAAAAAATTTAACGAAGGATGAAATTGCCTGATAAAAATGCAAATGAATTTTCTATAGCCGAGGAGATATGGCATGCCCTTACGCATGGTTTGGGGTTACTTCTTGGAATTGCCGGATTGGTTGTGTTGGTGGTTATGGCTGTGTTGCATTCAAGTATTATGGGTGTTGTGGCATCGGCAATATACGGCTCTGCGCTTATTGTAACTTATGGTTCATCCACTTTGTATCATGCAGTAACAAATCAAAAATTAAAGAAGATTTTTCAAATTTTTGATCATGCTTCTATATATTTTTTAATTGCCGGTTCCTACACTCCTATTACTCTTATAACTTTAAGAGGCGGATGGGGATGGAGTATTTTCGGCATTAATTGGGGTATTGCTATTTTTGGTATAGCATTAAAATTTTTATATCCTAGAAGATTTGAAAAATTATCATTATATTTATATGTGATAATGGGTTGGCTTATCGTAGTTGCATATCACCCACTTTTGCACAATATGCCGATAGGCGGATTATGGCTTCTTTTAACTGGAGGACTTTTTTATAGTTTTGGCGTGATTTTTTATATACAAGACGATAAACCATATTTTCATACCATCTGGCATCTATTTGTTTTAACAGGGAGTATAGCACATTATTTTATGACTTTATTTTATATTATTTAGTGCTATTTGGTTTTTATATTATAGATAAATCATGATTTGTTTAGTAGTTTTATTTATATGCTTAAATCTTGCCATTTTGAAAACTTTTATCTCTTTTATTATAAAAAATCAACCCGTTTAAAGAGATGCTAAAAAAAATATATTCTCTCACAAAGAGATATAATTACGAAGCAGACCGTTTAATACAAATATGAGAATCAGTGAAAATGATGCTTTTTATACTTTGCCAGAGAACATAGTAACAGCTACGACAACTAATACTAATAGAAAAGTCACAGTGTTTAGTAGCTTCAGATTTATCTAGGTTTCAATAAAAAAAATCGATAAATAATTCGTAGTAGATCTAGTCGCTTAAGGTTATAATTCGTAATATTTTTTACGAAAAACTGCAGAATTTAACTCCGCCGTTGACAGTAGCTACTATTTAAATATGTTCAATCAAAGGTATAGCTGATAATCTAAATACATTTTTAGTCCCATTTGATAGAGTTTCAGATTGATAATTATCAGAAAAAGATAACCATTATATTAATGCTAAAAGTGTGTTACTTGGGATAGCATAAGGGTTGAAATAAAAAGAAATTTTGAATTGGCTTTGATATTTGAGAGCATTATACCATTTCTCTTTTTTCTTTATAAAATATGCGTCTCTTTTGGCGCTTTGCTTGAGATTACCTTTTTATCTTCTATTTTAAGTATTCTATCACAAAGCGGTAACATCGCTTCATCATGGGTGACCATTATAACAGCTACATTTTGATCCGTTGCTATTTTTTTGAGCATTTTTACAACATCTACGGAGCGTTTAATGTCAAGGGCTGCTGTGGGCTCATCTGCTAGGATTATCTCTGGTTTGTTTGCAAGTGCTCTTGCAATGGCAGCGCGTTGATTTTGTCCTCCTGAGAGAGAAGAGGGCATTGCGTTTGCATTGTTGCCAATGTCAAAATACTCCAAAAGCTCCATCGCTATTTTTTCGCTCTCCTCTTTAGACACACCGTTTGTTTGTGGTACAAGTGTGACATTTTCCATAATATTTAAAAAAGGGATGAGGTAGTGTGCCTGAAAGATAAAGCCTATTTTTTCGCGCCGTATTTTTCGCGTCTCTTTTGTAAGCCATTTGTTCTCATAGACCTTCTCATCTCCTAGCCAAATAGTTCCACTTGTCGGCTCTTGCACGCAGCCTATCATCATAAGCAGCGTTGTCTTTCCCGCACCACTAGGGGCTACAAGGGCGACAAGTTCACTTTTATTTACTTCAAAAGAGGCACCATTAATGACCTCTACAAGGCTATCACCTTTACCGAAGTTTTTAACAAGATTTTCTACTTTTATCGCTTGTTTACTCATGCTCATCCTCCTATCGCCTCTGCTGGATCGGCCGATATTACTTTTCTTACACCCACAAAAGAGGCTAAAATAGATGCTATGATAATGACTATAAAAAGTCCAAAAGCATCAGGCGTTTCAAGCACAACTCTTTTTGGAAATTTCGAGTAAATCAGATGAGCAAAAATATTTCCTGCTATAAAAGCAAGAACACCCATAAGTACCGTCTCTTGCACTATCATTTTAATAATCACTGAGTTTGGTATGCCTATAAGCTTCATAATAGCTATCTCTTTCATCTTTTCAAGCGTCATAGTGTAGATGATAAGGGCGATAATAATGGTCGAGACAATGATAAGTATCACGGTAAACATTCCTATTTGCTTTGAAGCCGTTTTTATTAAGTTTTTGGTTAAAATTGTCTTCTCTTGCTTTGCTGTATAAACAGATTTATGTTTCCAGCGCCGAATATCTTGTGCGACTTTGTTTACATCGTAACCACTTTGTACACGAGCAACAATCGCATTTACCATATGGGAATTTATATTATTGATGCCTCTTGCTCTGTCATTTCTTATGCGAGCATTGGAGTAGAGAAATTGCAACTCTTGTGCATCTTTGAGTGAGATGTAAACTAAAGGGTCACCCCCAGAAGAGACCGTTCCATGCGTTACACCTACAACAGTGAAAATATCTCTACCCAAAGGAATTTTATCACCGAGTTTAAAGCCTGTTTTGTCTGTAACAACCATCTCATAGTGGTCACGTCTGAGTCCTCGTCCTGCTATGAGTTTGTTTGGATTGATAGGGTCAATATCTCCAAACGGGTTAAACCCAACTGCAAAAACACGTACCATCTTTGTTTTTAAAGGGAGTTGGAGATTTTGAAAGGTAATGCCTTCTGCACTTTTTATCCCATGTATAACACGGATGGTATCTTCTAAATCTTCATGTACTCGTGATGCTTCTGCAAAGGGTCCGAGTGTATTTTCTTGCACGACCCACAAATCAACATGCAAATCATCAAGCAAGACTTGCGCATCTATAATCATACCTCTATAAACACCCATCATAATCATAACAATGCCAAGAAGCATCCCCACACCTGCAGCGGTGACGATAAATTTTCCAAGAGTATGTTTTATCTCTTTTTGTGCTAAGCTAATCATTGGTAAACTCTTGCGCCCTCAGAGAGACGCTTTTTATTTTTCGCAGGCATAAGTATGACTACGTTTGTAGTAAGGTTTTTTACAGCTGCTGTTTTGTCGTTGATGCCTAGCAGTGTGACTTTTTGAAAGTGTGCCTTGCTGTTTTGGACTATCCAAACGCCACTTTTACCATCTTTATAAACTATCACTTTTGTAGGTACTGTGACAACATTTTGAAGTCTTTTGGTATTTATGAGTACCTCTGCCTGTTCATTGATGTAAAACGGAATTGGTAGTTTCTCAAACGCAACATCTACCTCTCTCTCTTGTGTGACTGCGTCACTCTCTGCTTCGATGCGTTTTACAATACCTGCAAATTTTTTCTTGGTATGAGAACGGAGTATGATAGTTGCGTGTTGTCCAACTTTAATGTTACCACTAATGCGTTCATCAATGTAGGTACGGATCCAAATATCTTGAGGACTTACAATTTTAAATATGCTCTGCGTGGGCACAATACTTTGAGCGACTTCTGCTTTTTTTGCTATGACATAGCCATTAACAGGTGCATAAATTTTGTAACGTGAAAGTTTTACTTCAAGTGCTTTTACGTTTGTTTGCGCGAGTTTTACCTCTTGTATTGCTGAGTTTATATGTGCTTTTGTAGCAGCAATCTGTGCTCTTATGGCATCAAAGTCTGCTTTGGCTTTGTCGTACTCCGATTGAGAAGCAAATGACTGGATTTTGAGTTTTTTATAACGGTCGTAAGTTGCAAGTGCTAAATCTCTTTGTGCATAGAGTGCATCAAGATCTTTACGCGAAGCTGTAACTTCTATTTTTGCTTTTTGTACAGAAATTTTTGCCTCTTTTACAAGCTCGGGCATATCAACAACATCCATCTCTGCAAGCAGTTGCCCTTTTTTAACCCATTGCCCTTCATCTGTATAAAGTACTTTTATTTTTGAAGCAAAGAGTGCTGTAATGTTATAAATCTCTTTTGCACCGACATTTCCTATACCAAAAGTTTTAAGTTGCATATCTCCTCTTTTGGGAGTAATCGTTTTATAGGTACTTTTTGGAATGTAAATTTTGTTGTAAAAAACCGTTCCACTAACAAGCACTAAAAGAGTGATAAGAACGTATTTAAGATAGTTGTTCATTATATTTTTCCTTCAAGATATTGGATTTTGTCAATGCTTAGTACGCGTGAATAACGGGCCTCAAGTAGTCCTAGTTTTGCGCTTAACACCTGAGAGGTGGCATCTAATAGTTCGATATAGGTAGTAATGCCCACTTTATATCGTCCATCAATCACCTTTTCTGTCTCCTTTGCAGAGTAAAGTTGTGCCTTTTTTGCAGCGATGGTCTTATTGTAGCGTTTGATGTCAAGTAGCAAGTTGTCTAGCTCTTCTTTTAGAGCAAGTTTGCGTGAGCGTTTGTCCTCTTTGCTAATCTGTGCAGATATTTCTATTTTTTGTGCTTCTGTTGAGATTCTTCCACCGCTGTAGAGTGGAATATTTATAACTATGCCCGCCGTTGTGGTATTATAAATATTGAGCGTGTCAAAGTGGTTATAAGATGCTATTGCGTCGATAGAACCGTAATGCTCTGCTTTTGCCGATTTGTGTAGTAAGATGTTTTTCTCAATATTTTTATTGTCAATTTTAAGCGTATAGTTTGAAGCAAGCACCTCCTTTTCTATATCTGTATTAGCATTGAAACTCTTTTGTAGCACCGCGTTCTCAAGTGTGACATTCTCATCAATTTTTTTGCCCATATAGAGTGAGAGTGAATTGCGTGCTTTATCAAAACTTGCTTGTGCGATGGCAAGATTATTTTCTGCATTGTAAACGGCTGAGAGAAAACGGCTTGCGTCTGCCGTGGTTTTAAGCCCCTGTTTTACCAGAGCTTTTGCTTGTGCATAGTAGGCTTTCTTTGCTTCTAAATCTTTTTTACGGACGTTGAGCGCCTCACGCTGGACTACCATAAGTATGTAAAAAGATTTGACTTTATAAGCAAGTAGTGCTTTGAAATCCATCAAAGAGAGTTTTGAAATTGCTTCATCTTGTTTACTTACATCAATTTTGGAGGCAGTTTTACCAAAATCCCATAACTTTTGTTTCACATTCACTCCTATATTCCAACCCACATCATCCTTCGTATGAAAAGAACCATTTACAGGAAGAACGTAAGTTTGTATGACATTATATTGCCCAGAAAGATTGACTTGTGGCAGATAATCACCAACAGCCGAACGATGCGAAAGCTTTGATTGTCGCATCTTCAACTGTAGAGATTGAACATCAGGATAGTTTTGCAGTGTAGCATCGATGGATTCCTGAAGTGTAAGCGTCTCTGCCTTTAGCATGGAAAAGAGCAGCAAAGAGGAGAAAAATATTCTTTTCATTATAAGCCTTATGAGATATTTTTATGTTGTATTATCTTATAAGTGTGTTAAGGTATCGTTAAAGGGTAAAATTTTTTGTGAGATTACACAATAACAAAGGCGCTAATATCCAACTCATTGGACTGTCTATGGTATCTTTAGCTATCATATGCTATTTACTAGCAGTTGAACTTCAATATCCAGTACAATTTTCACTTGTTTATCTATCGCTAGTATCTCTGATAAGTAAGTTTAGTAAGAAAGCCCTCTAAGACAAAGGAATCGCACAATTTAGCAATAGTACAATGTTCTTTGAGTAAAACATAGCACCACTTATAACATGAAAGTCAGTACAAACTTATTGCTATTATTATCTGATTCTATTTTTATCTCTATTCTCATTGCCTTTGCCAAGCGATTGACAATGTCCAATCCTATGCCACTGCTGCGTTTATCACTACTATAAGAACGCTCGAAAATCTTCTCTGGATTTACGATTTTTGGTCCGCTGTTTTGGACGCATAAACTATTTTTTGTGGTGTAAATTTTTACATATCCGTTTTGTGTATTGTATTTGCAGGCGTTTGAGATGATATTTTGGAGTATTTGTTTTATAGCGTGTGCGTTGAGTTTGGCTGTAAAGTTTGAACACTCTTGAGTGAAGCGAATATTTGGATGTATCTGCTGCTGCGTTTGGATTATTTCTTGCGTGATTTTACAGAGGCTTATCTGCTCAAGTTGAAAAGTTTCTTCTTGGAGAAGAATAGTTAGATTTTCATGGAGTTCCGAGATGGTTTCTACACTTTTTTTTACTCTTTGTAATGCTACACTGTCTGCGTATGTTTCTTTTTTTTCAAGGAGTTTCATATTGAGTTTGATGGAGGTGACGGGCGTGTTTAGGTCGTGTATGAGATCTTTTGCGAACTTATCAAGTGTCAATATGCTCTCTTGGAGTGGCTTGAGAGCATTTTTAGCAAGCTTGTAGCTTATAAAGGCAAAGACTAAAAGCAATAAAAGCTGGAGTGTCCATATTCTGATTTTTAGTGCAAAAAGCTTTTGGTTAAAAGTATTTTTTTTCTTTATTATCTGAAGATAGTAGTGTGGTTTTTTTGTTGGAATATATTTCATAAAACTGTTATCTGAAATAGTAAAGTTTTGTATATCTATGTGCTTCCCCGGCTTTTTTACAAATTTATGTGAATATTTGCTATCACGATACCCATCCATGTTGAGATGGAGTTTGATATGTCTTGCATATTCTATCATTGAGAATTCTTCAGCTTTTAAAAGATGGTCTTTCATTTGAATATAGTAAAAAAATCCTGCCACTAAAATAAGTAGTGATACACTCACAAAGTAGGTGATGAAAAATTTTAAAAATGCTCTTCTTTCATAATGATGCAAGACGGTACCCTACTCTTTTTATAGTCGTGATCGGTAGTCCAATTTTCCGCAGTTTGTTAATGTGAACACGCAAAGATCCCTCACTCATCTCTTTACCATCACCAAGATACTCAAGCAGTATTTCTTTTTGCACAGTTGCATCGAGATTTTGAAAGAGTAGTTTTGTAATTTTAAGTTCTGAGGGCGAGAGGGCTACGAATACATCTTTACGATAGAGCTCTTCTTTTTCTATGGCAAAATGAAACTCTCCGACGTGGAGTGCATCAGTATAGCTGTGATAAGCTTTACGCATCAGGGCATTGATACGAACCAAAAGCTCATCAAAATCAAAAGGCTTTTTGATGTAGTCATCTGCACCTACTTCAAAGCCATGAGAGAGTGAAGCGATGTCGGTAAGTGCAGTTATAAAAATGGTAGGTGTTTTATTACCACTCTCGCGCAGACTTTCGAGAAGCTCAAAACCACCCACATGAGCAACATTGACATCAAATAAAAAGAGATCGTATTGCTGTAAAAAAGTAGCATTGAGCGCTTTTTGCCCATCATCTACATGGGTAACTACAAAGGCTTCACTTTCAAGCAATTCTACTAAGGTTTCAAATAAAATCGTGTCATCTTCTAAAAGGAGTATTTTTAACATGGAACGATTGTACTGAAATATCTGTTAGCGTAATGTTAATAAATGAGATTTCTAAAGTAAATAAAAGAGTCAAATATCATATGGAAGTTTTACAAACATTTAAACAGTAGTTTTATAGATTTAGTAACTGATGTAAAAATAGAATTACTGTATAAAAATAAGAGAGGAAAAAGGAGATGGCAGGATATGGGAAAAGATACACCTACTAAATTATTTTTACTTAAGTTTCCAAGTAGTTGATCTATGTTTAATTTATTTTCCATTTGACTCATATGTGCATCCATCTATTTATCATCCTTATAATAGCAATTTTTTTGGACACAACATTTATTTTTAGTCCCAAAAAAACTTGTTTGCTATTAGCTTTTGCGAAAACCATGAGTCTTAAATGAACTCAACCATTTTATAATATCTGGTTGGTTAATGTACTATACGAAGGATACAAAATGAAAAAAGCAATTAATATCCGTATGGATAAAGCATTGCTCACTGATTTAGATTCATATTGCTCAAAAACTTGAACGTTCTCGTACGTATATCATTGAAAAAGCTGTAAGTACCTATTGTGATACACTCGATGAAATGATTTCAGAAAAAAGAATTGATGAACTCAAAAGTGGAAAAATAGAAGTATATTCACTAGAAGAAGTAGCTAAAAAACTTGGACTTAATTAATGTTTAAGGTTATTGTTCCAAAAGCTACTTTTAAAGAACCTGAAAAGATAGATTCCACAAATCAGCAACTTATTTTTACAAAAATTAAAGATTTGGAAGCAGGAATTTTTACTTTAGATAAAGCTCTTAAAAATAAACATAAAGGTAAATTTCTCAAAAGAGCTGGAAACTATAGAATAGTGTATTGAAAAGAAAATGATATTTTAGTGGTTATACTCATTGAAATCGCACATAGAAAAGAAGTTTACTGCAAGTCTAACAAGACCTCATATAATAATAACTAGCGATTAAGCTATCATAAACTCAAGAATTTTGAGTACATAACATATCGAACAAATCCTAAATCAGCTATTTTTCTTAAACGAAAATATTAGCTAAATTCTCTTGAGGTCTTATAAATAAAGACCATGAAGAGAAATACGGTTTGCCGTACGTTATCTATTTCGAAGCGATTTTAAAAACTTCAATTATAATATAAAGATTAAATATCGCCGCAGCTACTATTAGAGTAATGTTAAATAAATTAAAGAGACTTTTGCTAAGTTTGTTGGTTTCTTTCATATCTTTTTCCTGATCACATAGTTACATTGTATGGAATTTTACAAGATTTTAGCTTACGAACTTTTAAATAAAAAATATTAAACTTTAGTGCGTCGTTCGAGTACAGCTAATTTTTTCTAGCCGATTTAATTAATCTTGAGAAGGTTGTTCCAGATGTTTGTATAGAAAATTATTCAATTGATTTGCAAACTTGTGAGCATTTTTTTGAGAAAATGGCTTTGGGCCTTTGGTGATTTCGCCTGTTTCTCTGATATTTTCCATCAGATTTCTCATAGCTAAATATTGTTTAATGTTATTTTTGTCATATAGCTCGCCTCTGTGATCTATGGCGCTTGCATTTTTTGTAATCACTCTATCAGCAAGAGGAATATCTGCCGTAACAACCAAATCCCCTTCTTGGAGCATTTCAACTATCTTGTTATCAGCCTCATCTACACCAGCATTAACAATCAAATAGTTTATATTGTTATTATTGTTTGCAAGAATAACTTTTTTGTTTGATACGACAATAGTTTTAATGCTTAATCGGTCGATAGAGCGCATAAGTATCGGCTTTAAAATATTTGGTAACGCGTCAGCATCTATAAATAATGTCATATTTTAAATCCTTAGCTGATGTTTTGTCTGATTTAAGAGACTATAGAGTAAATAGAATTATATCCGATTTATCATAACCTAAAATAGGTTTAACCAAAAAAAATTCAATAAATGATATAATACATAGCAATTTGTCTATAATGGTAGAAGATTATTGAGAAAATTTGTAAAGCCTTTGTGTTATGATTTTTAAGGAAAAATATAAAATGATTTTAATGATAGATAACTATGACAGTTTTACATATAATATTGTTCAGTATTGCCTTGAGTTAGGTGCCAAGCTGAAAATTATCCGTAACGACGAATGTTCTTTAGATAAGATTATAGCATTAAACCCATCAAAGATTATACTCTCACCCGGACCTGCTACTCCGGATGACGCTGGTGTAACATTAGATGTTATAGAACATTTTAAAGATTCTATTCCTATATTTGGCATCTGTCTAGGTCATCAAAGTATTGCGCAGGCGTTTGGTGCAAAAATTATAAGAGCAAAAACTATGATGCATGGTAAAACATCTATTGTTCAGTTACAGCAAAAATCACCAATTTTTTCAAAAATTCCACAACAATTTCGTGCTACAAGATATCACTCTTTAGTTGTAGATGGCACAACGATAGACAGCGAAATTCAGATTTTAGCTAGAAGCATGGATGATGAAGAGATTATGGCTTTACAAATTAAAAATAAGCCTATTTACGGCGTTCAGTTCCATCCTGAGTCAATTATGAGCGAATTTGGTTATGAGATACTAGATAATTTTTTAAAGCTATGAGAATTTATCTGATTTTATCTATCATTTTAGGGGTAGATATAAGCGCATTGTTGTATGAAACGCATGAGCTCTCTATAGGGTATAGTGAAATAACCTTACTGCATAGCCATTTTTCAGCCGTACAATTTTTAGTTAATTTGTCACTTCATATTTTCGGAAATAACAATTTTGCTCTTAGAGTACCTATGATTATGCTTCATGTTGGAAGTGTGATTTTGATGTTTATTCTTAGTGGGAACTATCTTAAAAAAAAGAGTGATAGATTATGGCTTATAGGTATATTTGTCTTGCTACCTGGTGTCATGAGTGCTGCAATAGTAGTAAATAATGCTGGATTTGTTATTTTTGGATTATTATTATATTTAATTCTTTATAATAAAAATATTATTTTCAAGTATTTGCTATTGCCTATTTTGTTGGTTTGTGGTCAGAGTTTTATGCTGTTATTTTTGGGCTTATTTATTTATGCTATACGAATAAAAGATAAAAAATTTGCAATTTTTAATCTTTTATTGTTTGTGTTATCGTTTTACATGTACAGATTTAATGTCGGTGGATTACCAAAAGGACATTTCTTAGATACTCTTGCAGTTTATTCAGCAATATTTACACCGTTTGTTTTTATATATATATTCTATGTACTTTATAGGCGCTATATTACTTCTAAGACAGATATTGTTTGGTATTTAGCTTCAACAGCTTTTATTGTATCGCTAATACTTTCATTTAGACAGAAACTTCAGCTTGAGATGTTTGCCCCATATTTAATAGTAGCTCTACCTCTGGCTGGTGCAACCTTTTTTTCATCATACAGAGTACGTTTGCCACAATTTAGAAAAAGATACAATATATTATTTATAATCACATTTATTTTTTTATTATTAAATGCACAAGCTGTTGTCTTTAATAAATATCTTTATCTGTTTATTAAAAATCCAAAAGAAAATTTTGCATATAATATGCAAATTGCAAATAATCTGGCGATAAAGTTAAAAATATTAAATATTAATTGTGTAAATGCTAACGATTATAAGATGCAAGCGAGGCTAAAATTTTACGATGTTAACTATTGCCCTAATGTATATCTCACAAAATTTAGACATAAAGATTCACGTAAAGTTACAATAAGTTACATATCTAAACCAGTATATATACGATATGTTACAAGATTACACAATTAACTCCTTTAAAATAAGCCAAATACCCTGCTGGCGTAAAGTGTCAGTTGAGATATGATATAATTCAAACTAAATTATTAAATCAAGGAGTTGCAATGGCTCAAAGAGCGATTCGTGAGTATGACGGCAAAGCAATTTTTTCTAAACATTGGAAAGAATATTTCAGCGGGTTCCATTATGAATTTAAGTCTGTTTTGGTAACTAGCGGTGCTAAATTAAAGGAAAAATCTAAAGAACATGGTTTTGAGTGGCTTACGCAAGAACCATTAGTCGTTAAGCCAGACATGTTGTTTGGTAAGCGTGGAAAAAATAATTTGGTTTTATTTAAAATAAACAAACCAGGTGATGTAACTCTAGACGATGCTGCAGCTTGGATTGATGAAAAAAACTCACATGTAACAACGCTTTTATCTGGACAGCAAGGTCAATTAACTCATTTTATTATTGAGCCATTTACTCCACACTCGCAGGATCAGGAATATTATATTTCAGCAACTACAGTTGGTGAAGATGATGTGCTTTATATGTCTGCTGAAGGTGGAATGGAAGTTGAAGAGGGATGGGAAGAAAAGGTTAGAGAGGTGCACATACCAATCAATATGGATGATGCGGAAATGGAACAGTCTATTAAAGCCAGTATTCCACATGATATTCCAAAAAGCAATCAAGCTTCATTCGCTTCTTTTGCTATACAATTTTTTAAATTTTACAGAGATATGAATTTTGCTTATTTAGAGATAAACCCAATAGTCATGTTGGCAAATAATAATATGGCAATACTTGATTTGGTAGCAAGATTAGATGATACTGCAGGCTTTATGATGAAAGACGCATGGGGAGATATAGAGTATCCGACAGCTTTTGGTATGGAAGACCAATCACCTGAAGAAAAAGCTATTGCAGAAGCTGATGCTAAAAGTGGTGCTTCTTTAAAACTGACTATCCTTAACCCAATGGGACGAATATGGACAATGGTTGCAGGTGGTGGCGCTTCAGTTGTATATGCTGATACAATTGCCGATTTGGCAGGTGATGTATCAGAGCTAGCGAATTATGGTGAATATTCCGGTGGTCCTACTACGGGTGAGACAAAATTTTACGCAGATACATTATTTGATCTTATGACAAGACATAAAGATTCAAAAGGTCGTGACAAGATACTTATTATAGGTGGTGCTATCGCAAACTTTACTGATGTAGCTAAAACTTTTACGGGTATCATTCAGGCGTTTGAAGAATATGCTGATAAATTAAAAGAACACAATACTCATATTTATGTGCGTCGCGGAGGACCAAATTATGAAAAGGGTCTTAAGGACATTAAAGAGGCTGCTGATCGTTTAGGGTTAAATATAGAAGTTTACGGACCAGAAACACATGTTACTGATATAGTCCGTATGGCTTTACAGAAGTAAGGAGAATATTAATGGGTGCATTATTTACTAAAGATACACAAGCAATTTTTTGGAACAATAACAAAAGTGCAATTCAAAGAATGCTTGATTATGATTATACGATTGCTCGCGACAAGCCATCAGTGGCAGCTATTGTTGCTCCAACTTCAAGCAATAAATTTGAAAAGTTTTTTTACGGGTCTGATGAGATTATGATTCCGATATTTCGATCTACTACTGAAGCTGTAGAAGTATTTAAAAATGCAGATGTTTTATTGAACTTTGGTTCATTTAGAACAGCTTATGATGTTACTATGGAAGCTATCGGTTTAAAAGGACAGTTTAAGACCATTATGGTTACAGCAGAAGGGATTCCCGAAAGGTTAGCGCGCAAGATGAATCAGGCAGCTCGCGATGCCGGCGTCACTGTTATCGGTCCTGCAACGGTTGGAGGCATTGTACCGGGAGCATTTAAAATAGCCAATATTGGTGGAACTATTGAAAATATTATTAAATCAAAACTTCATCGTACCGGCTCATGCGGTCTTGTGACGCGCTCAGGTGGTTTGTTTAATGAATTATGCAATATAGTTGCATTAAATGCTGACGGTATCGCAGAGGGTGTCGCTATTGGAGGTGATCGCTTCGTAGGTTCTGTGTTTATAGATAATTTATTACGAATGGAAGATAATCCGGCAGTAAAATATATGATTTTGCTTGGTGAAGTTGGTGGGACTGAAGAGTATAAAGTTATTGAAGCTGTGAAATCAGGTAAGCTTACAAAGCCTATTATTGCGTGGTGCATTGGTACAATTGCAAAACATTTTAGCTCTGGCGTACAGTTTGGTCATGCAGGTGCAAGTGCAAATGCAGATGCCGAAACAGCGGCAGCAAAAAATAAAGCGATGATGGAAGCTGGTATTTATGTACCTGATTCTTTTAATGAATTGCCAGCAAAAATTCATGAGGTTTACACTAAATTAAAATCTGATGGCATTATTCAAGAGATTGTGGATACTAAAGTGCAAGAAATTCCAAAACTAAGACGCGCAAAACAGTTTATTTGTACTATCAGTGATGATCGTGGCGAGGAAGCTACTTATGCAGGTTATCCTATTTCATCAGTTGCGACTCCTGATACCGGTTTTGGCATAGGTGATGTCATCTCATTATTGTGGTTTAAAAAACGTTATCCAAAATGGGCAACAGAGTATATGGAAACAGTGATTAAAACAGTTGCAGACCATGGTCCGGCAGTATCAGGTGCACATAATGCTAAAGTAACGGCACGTGCGGGTAAAGATGTTATATCGTCTCTTGTTACCGGACTTTTAACTATTGGACCTAGATTTGGTGGAGCTATTGATGATGCTGCACGTTACTTTAAATATGCAAGTGATAACAATATGAGTCCAGCAGAATTTATAGCTTATATGAAAAAGCAGGGTAAGCCAATTTCTGGTATCGGGCACCGTATCAAATCTGTTCGTAATCCTGATTTGCGCGTAAGTGGTCTTAAAAAATTTGCAGCAGAAAATTTTCCTGCAACGCCACTTTTAGATTTTGCTTTAGAGGTTGAAAAATTAACTACGAGCAAAAAAGATAATCTAATCTTAAATGTTGATGGTACGATTGGTATCTTAATGGTAGATATGTGGCGTGCTCTTGGATATGAAGAAGATGAGATTGATGGTTTTATTGATGCGGGTGCATTAAATGCATTTTTTGTTATTGGTCGTTCTATTGGATTTATCGGTCATGTGCTTGATGAAAAACGTCTTGGTATGCCTATGTATCGCCATCCAATGGACGATATTCTTTATAATGTTGAGAAGGCGCAAGAGATATAATAATCAGGCGCTAAGCTCAAAGACTTTATTTGCTTTAATAATCTTTTTTGGTACAATAAGAGCTATCAATCTTGTACCATTAAGGATAAATTATTAAAAAGTATGCTTTTACCATCTTAGAACTTATTTTTGTATTAATAGTAATTGGGATATTATCCATAGTCTTTATACCAAAATTTGGACAAAACAAACTCACACAAGCTGCAAACCAAGTAGTTTCAGATATCAGATACACACAGCATTTAGCTATGACTGATGATAAGT
>WFMO01000046.1 GCA_015489055.1 Helicobacteraceae bacterium
GCATCTTTTTGGGAATAGCCAAGCTCTCTTATAAAAAACAAAAACGCCTTTTGAGGATGTTGTACATGTAATGATTTTAATGCAAATGGCAAAATTAATCCCTTTAAAAGTCATGGTTTGGTATTATAAGTGCCTGAGCATAATAAATGTCATAATTCAATAAAGAAAGAAAATACAATCTAAGTCTGCCGTGAATCTAAACCTTTTAAGTATTTTGAATATGACATTTATTATGCTCAGGCACTTATTTAGAATTTTAACATAATTAAGGTCACATCAATGGTAGAAAGATACTCAAGAAAAGAGATGAGCTCAAAATGGACAATGCAGGCAAAATATCAAGCCTGGCTGGATGTAGAAAAAGCTGTTGTCAAAGCGTGGGCAGAGCTGGACAAAATCCCTCAAGCAGATGCAAAAAAAATAATCAATAACGCAACATTTAATATAAACAGAATAGATGAAATAGAGGCGATTACCAGACATGACCTCATAGCATTTACGACCAGTGTTTCTGAGAGTCTGGGAGATGAAAGCAGGTGGTTTCATTATGGGATGACAAGCTCTGATACTGTTGATACCGCCGTCGCTTTGCAAATGAAATCATCTTTAGAATTAATCATACAAGATGTAAAAATGGTAATGGAGTCTATAAAAAAACGTGCTTATGAGCACAAGATGACTCTGATGGTAGGCCGTTCACACGGGATACACGGAGAACCAATTACCTTTGGCCTAACACTTGCGGTATGGTACGATGAGATGAATAGACATTTATCAAACTTAGAGCAAACGCTTGAAGTCATATCTGTCGGTCAAGTAAGCGGAGCGATGGGTAATTTTGCTCACGCACCATTAGAGCTTGAAGAGCTTACATGCAAAGAACTAGGTCTAAAGCCGGCACCTGTATCAAACCAGGTGATCCAACGGGACAGATATGCCAGGCTTGCATCTGCACTTGCTCTAATGGCTAGCTCAATTGAAAAGTTTGCTGTACAAATTCGTCATTTACAAAGAACAGAAGTGTATGAGGCTGAAGAGTATTTCGCAAAAGGGCAAAAAGGCTCATCTGCAATGCCTCACAAGCGAAATCCAATCCTTACAGAAAATATAACCGGATTAGCTAGAATAATACGCTCATATTCAATCCCTGCTATGGAAAATGTCGCACTTTGGCATGAGCGTGACATTTCACACTCATCAACGGAAAGATTTTGGTTGCCTGACTCGTTTATCACATCTGATTTTATGCTAAACCGTTTTAATAACGTCATAGCAAATCTAACCATTTACCCACAAAATATGATGAAAAATCTAAACCTAACAGGAGGGCTTGTATTTTCTCAGCGTGTTTTACTTGAATTGCCATTAAAGGGAATATCAAGAGAAGATGCGTATAAAATAGTTCAAAGAAACGCGATGAAAGTGTGGGAAGAGATACAGCAGGGAAAACCTACGGTCAATGACAAAGGTGAAAGCTTATATTTAAACCATCTCTTAAATGACAAAGAGTTAAGACAGTCATTAGATGAAAAAGCGATAAGGGAATGTTTTGATTATAGCTACTATACAAAAAATGTTGACAAGATATTTCAAAGAGTTTTTGGATAATTAATATAAGTTTTTTTAATAAAATATATTCTTGTTCCCTAATTGGATTTTAATATATTTTAGACCATAATACCAAAGCTAAAGTCAGGAGAAAAACACCATGATAACCATCATAAAAAGAAATGGTCGCCAAGAGCCGTTAGATATCACAAAGATACAAAAATATACCTCAGAAGCTGTAAGAGGCTTAGAAAATGTATCACAAAGCGAACTTGAAGTGGATGCTCAGATACATTTTCGAGACGGTATAACATCAAAAGAGATACAACAAACACTAATCAAAACAGCTGTTGATAAGATAGACGTAGATGCCCCGCAATGGACGTTTGTAGCGTCTAGACTTTTTTTATTTAATCTATACCATGAAGTAAACGGCTATACAGGGTATGGTTCTCTTCAAGAGTATTTTGACAGAGGTGAAAAAGAGGGACGCATCCTTAAAGGACTTCAAGACAAATACGATTTAAAAAGGCTTGATGA
>WFMO01000047.1 GCA_015489055.1 Helicobacteraceae bacterium
AAAATAGATCTTCTCCCGTTTTTAGTAGGCATCAAAGTAATCAAAGCGGGTCTTAATACATGTTTTAATCTTCCAAGCCGTAAAGTAGCCAGCGTCATTGATGCACCACTATGACCTGCTGAGACCACACCATCTGCTTCACCGTTTTTGACCATATCTATGGCTTTATAGATGGAACTATCTTTTCGTTTTAACGCATCGGTTGCGTTATCATGCATACTTATAACATCATCAGCCTCAACTATTGAAATTTTATCTCTATATCCCTTTGGTATCAGAGGTAAAATTTCATTTTTCCTACCAATAAGTACGGCTTGAAACCTTCTTTTTTTTAGTGCTAATATACATCCGCGTACAATAGGCTCAGGACCAAAGTCCCCTCCCATTGCATCAATTGCAATTTTTACCATTTGTTATTTATACTCACCGGTTGTTGGATTGATGTGATGAGGCATCTTATATGTTCCGTCTTCGCCTTTTACGGGACGTTTCAATGTTAGCTTATAATGTGTTCTTCTCTTTGCTGAACGTGAATGTGAAACTCTTCTTTTTGGTACTGCCATTTTTAATTCCTTTCGTTGTGTTGACAATTACCACATTTGTGATAATCGCTTTTTATTAATTCTATTTCAGAAGAAAGTATATCTTCTGTATCTACCATACCGCCATTTAACTCTACAACATCTAGATTATTATTTTGTGAGGTATATACACCGTCACTAATTAAAAAATCAATCTCTTCTTTAACCGTATAAGAAAATTCTGATCCGCACAAATCGCAAATTAAGTCAAGCTCCCCAAACATAACTGCACTTAAATGTACTAAACCATCGTTATCATACTTTAAATTTCCTTGAAATTCAATATCACCGCTATTTGCATTAAACGGTATAGGCAAACGATTGATTCTTCTAAAATCAATTTTCATCTACTAAGATATATCTTTTGATGCAAAAAAGAATGCTATCTCAGTATCAGCATTTTCAAGAGAATCACTTCCGTGAACCGCGTTAGCATCAATATTTTCTGCAAAATCTGCGCGAATTGTACCTGCTTTAGCCTCTTTAGGATTAGTCGCACCCATTAAATCTCTATTTTTTTGCATTGCATTTTCACCCTCTAAAACACTAACAACTACAGGTCCGCTTATCATGAAATCTACAAGGTCATTAAAAAAAGGTCGCTCTTTATGAACTGCATAAAAATTTTTTGCTTCTATGCGTGAGAGTTGTAGTTTTTTAGTCGCCGCTATTCTTAATCCGTTGCTTTCAAAACGGTCAAAGATTTTTCCGATAACACCCTTGGCTACCGCATCGGGTTTTATTATAGATAAAGTTTGCTCCATCGATTCTCCTAGTATATATAAAAATTAGAGTGGAATTATATCTAAAAAAAATAAATTTAAATCGTATTAGGGGTAAAAAACAAAAGAAAGTGTGTAGGCGCAAAAAAAATGCGCTTACACTAAAGAATTATTCTACTACAGGCTCGCGATTTTTTCGAATCTCATCTGAAATATCACTTCTAAAAGGTTGCTCTGCATCAGGATCATCCATAACGTAGTTTTTGCCCTCAATATAGTTTGGACCTGCAAAAAACTCTTTGTATTCTGCTGTATGAGGCATATCCCATGTTATGCAACCCTCCGTAGGACATGCCGTAGCACATGCCGGCTCATCATGATGATCTACACATTCAACACATTTGTCAGGATACACATAGTATAACTCCTCACCCGTTGGATTATCATCTTCATCTACAATAGCTTCAACCGGACACTCATCAATACAAGCACCACAGTTGATACATGTATCAGTAATAATTACTGCCATTTATTCTCCTTTTTTTTGATTTGAGTAACTATATCTAAATAATTTTAAAGATAGATAAAACTATACCCATAAATAATGAGTATTATAATCAAAGACTACAATACTTTGTATATTACAGACCTAAAAAATTTTGGATATCTTGCACTCTATCTGTTATCTCCCACGTAAAATCACTGTCTTCTCGTCCAAAATGCCCATATGATGCGGTTTTTTTATATATAGGGCGTAATAAGTCAAGCGATTTTATGATACCGCTAGGTGAGAGGTCAAATAGTTCTTTAACGCATCTCTCTATCTCATCTTCAGGCACTTTGTTTGTCCCTGCCGTATCGACCATGATAGATACAGGCTGTACAACACCTATGGCATAAGCTATCTGGATAGTAGCCTTATCGCATGCACCGCTTGCTACAAGATTTTTAGCTACATATCTTGCAGCATAAGCAGCACTTCTATCGACTTTTGTTGGGTCTTTACCGCTAAATGCTCCGCCACCGTGAGGACAACTGCCGCCATAAGTATCGACGATAATTTTACGACCGGTTAATCCTGCATCTCCTTGTGGTCCGCCTATTACAAACTTGCCGGTAGGATTAATGTGGTATTTTACATCGTCGCCTAACATATCTTTTGGTATAACTTTTTGAATAACTTCACGAATAATATCATCATGAATTTTCTCTTGTGATACCTCAGGAGCATGTTGTGTTGATATAACGATAGTATCAACGCTTACCGGTTTATCATCAATATACTTGATGCTAATTTGTGCTTTTCCGTCAGGTCTAAGATAAGCAATCGTACCATCTTTTCTAACTTTTGCAAGACGCTCGGTCAGTCTGTGGGCAAGGTATATGGGCAGTGGCATCAACACGTCTGTTTCACGACATGCATATCCAAACATGAGACCCTGATCTCCTGCTCCCGTCTCTCCACTTGCCTGATCAACACCCTGATTGATATCCGGGGATTGCTCGCCTATGCCATTTAAAACGGCACAAGAACGATAATCAAAGCCATACGTGGCATCTGTATAACCTATTTCGCGTATTACATTTCTTGCAATCTCCTGCATTGGTGCATAAGCCGTCGTCTTCAATTCGCCTGCAATTACACAAAATCCATTTGATACCAATGTTTCACAAGCAACGCGTGCTTTGGTATCATGTTCAATAATATAATCCAAAATTGCATCGCTGATCTGATCAGCCATCTTATCAGGATGCCCTTCTGTTACAGACTCTGAAGTAAATATATACTCTTTTGTCATCGATTTCCTTTATTGAGATATAAGGTCTTGCCTCATAAATCAGCGTGATTATACCTAAAGGAGATTTAAAAAAAAAGATTTATCTTTTAATAAACAAAATATTTAATAAATATTAGATAAAATAACAATGTTTAAAATACAAACAGGAGATATATATGTTAGTAACAAAAAAAGCACCGGATTTTACAGCTACAGCTGTTTTAGGCGACAATACAATAGTAGATGATTTTAATTTATATGAAAATTTTGGAGAAAAAGGCACAGTTGTGTTTTTCTATCCGCTTGATTTTACATTTGTTTGTCCATCTGAGATTATAGCATTTAATCACCGTTTAGATGAGTTTAAAAGTCGTGGTATCAATGTAATAGGTATCTCAATTGACAGCCAATTTTCACATTTTGCGTGGAAAAATACTCCGATCAACGAAGGCGGTATAGGTCAGGTTCAGTTTCCATTGGTTGCTGATCTTACAAAAGATATATCACGCTCATTTGATGTACTTCTTGACGGTGGTGTTGCACTGCGCGGTTCATTTTTAATTGACGCTGACGGCACTGTCAGACATGCTGTTATCAACGACTTACCTCTTGGAAGAAACATTGATGAGATGATAAGAATGGTAGATGCGATGCTATTTACCAATGAGTTTGGTGAAGTATGTGCTGCTGGGTGGCACAAGGGCGATGAAGGTATGAAAGCGGACACAAAAGGTGTTGCTGAGTATCTTGCAAAACATGAAAGTGAGCTGTAGGCAGCATTTTGCTGCTTATGCACTCTTAATTTTTTCCTATCATTACGAACCGACTATGGCTTATGGTTAAACTCAGGCACTATCTCTTTTAACTTCCTCAACTTATCATCAGAGATTAGCAGTTCCAAAATATCTTTATTCAGTTTTTGTAAATCATAATCTGTTTTAGAAGCTACCGTTATCGACTCATATTCTGTCGTTGCATCACTTGCATCTAAAAGCAGCTCCTCATAAAGTTTTTCACCGGGTCTAAGTCCCGTAAACTGTATCTCAATATCGTCTTGGCCGCTTAGCTCACACATCTTTTTAGCCAGATCTACTATCTTGATCGGTTTACCCATA
>WFMO01000048.1 GCA_015489055.1 Helicobacteraceae bacterium
ATTAAACAATCTAAAGCTCATTATAACAAGTGAACCAAATGTTGGCTCATCCTTTGGTTTTGATATAAGTTCAATTGTTACATGATAAAAATACCTGATGCCATCAAACCGATACTAGATGAAATTAACAAATATGGTGTAGCTGTTATTGTCGGAGGATTTATAAGAGATGCCATTCTTGGTATAAAATCAAACGATATAGATATAGAAGTCTTTAATATAAAAAATCCGGACATACTGCAAAAATTAGTTCAAAAATTTGGTTCTGCAAATCTTGTCGGTAAAAATTTTGGAGTTTTTAAAATAAATATAAAAGGATATATGCTTGATATTGCATTAGCTAGAGTTGAGAAGAAAATATCATCCGGACATAAAGGTTTTGAAGTATCATTTATAGACAATTTTGATTATAAGCAAGCTGCAAAAAGAAGAGATTTTACGATAAATAGTATAGGATATGATACAAAAACGGATAAAATTTTAGATCCATATAACGGTATTGTAGATTTAAAAAATAAAATACTAAATTATGTTAATGAACACTCGTTTATAGAAGATCCTCTTAGAGTGTTTAGAGCTATTGTTTTTTGTGCGAGATTTAATCTTACGTGTACAGATAGTTTACTTCAAAAATGTAAGTTTTTAGCAGATAAACACTATATAGATGAACTTGCAAAAGAGCGTATATTTGGGGAGTTACAAAAACTTTTACTGCTTAGTAAGAATCCATCAATAGGTTTTAAATTATTTATCCCGATGCATCTTAATATCTATTTTCCTGAGCTTTTATATGTAAAAAATAACTTTTTATATCTTGATAATATGGTAAAACTAAAAACCGGCGATAAAAAAATAGATATTATATTGATGCTCTGTGTGATAGTTTTTGATTTTCCATCATTATATGAAACCAATACTTTTTTAGATAAAATAACAAATGATAAATATATAAAAAAAGAGGTACAAAACCTTTTTCTACATAAAACCAGCTTGCAAAATATTACTTCGTCAAAAATTACAAATTATAAGATCTATAAACTAAGCACCACAGTTAACATTAAACATCTTTTATTGATAAATAAGGCTAGAGGAGTTGAATATAAATCTATAAAAACAACGGCTTTAAAATTAGATGTACTTACAAAAAAAATAGAACCTATAATAAGCGGTAAAGATCTTATAAATCTTGGGCTAAAACCATCTAAAGAATTTTCTGTTATTTTAAATAAAGCCTATGATGCTCAGTTTAGAGAACTGTTTTTTTCAAAATCAGATGCTATGAGATGGTTAAAGAACTATCTATCTCTATGATGGTATGAACATTACCTCTTGGATTAAAATCTGCGGTTAATTTCAAATACTTTGGTTGTAATTTTGCCTGCAAAACATCATAAATCTCATTTGCACTATTTTCATGAGAGATGTGTCTATCTCTAAATGAATTGATATACAGTTTAATAGCTTTTAATTCAACCACCCATTTGTCTGGACAATATTCAATATATATAGTAGCATAATCTGGATATCCACTTCTAGGGCATAAACAGCTAAATTCAGGCAACGTTAATTTAATAATATAATCTTTATTATTTTCATTTGGCCATATTTCTATATTTTTTTCTATATCAAATTCTTTAATTATTTTTTCACCGTATTTCATTTTATATCTCCTTCATATTTTCCAAATATCTACCTTGAAATATATCTATATTTATATCTTTTATCTGTTTAAAGGTCTCTTCATTTTCAATCATTTTAATCCATGTAATAATATTTAACTCATCAGTAATTACTTTTACGCCTTTTAATATAGCTTTATAACTATATTGATTTAGTTTTTTACTATATTTTGAATCAAATCTAACCATATCAACAGCTATCTCTCTTAAATACAAAAAACTACTGTGGTATTCACATAATCTATCTATCGCTACGAGTGCCCCCATAGCTCTTATGTTTTGAATAATATTATTAAAATATTTAGCATTTGTATAAAAATCAATCTCATATATCAGCAATATAATCCTCTTTTTAATATTTGGATATGTTAAAAATATATTTTTAAAAAATGGTATAAAACGGGAATCTCTAAGCGTAGTAGGAGATATATTAAAACAATATTTACTACTGTTGTTTGATAATTTTAAAGCAATCTGACTTAATAGCGTCGTATCATATTCATATGATAAATTTAGTCTATTAATTACAGACATATATGTTTTTTGAAATACTATTTTATTATCTATCTTTAATCTAATAGATAAATCATACATAACTACTTCATTTTGTTTATTAAATACAGCCTGCGAAAATATTAAAAAATCATTTCTCTTAACAGATTCTATAATTGACTTCTCCAAATCTTCTTGATCTATTACATCATTATCTCTAGCAATATTTTTTGATGATTTGTTTAACTTTTGTAACTGAAAAAGTCTATCAATAATATAATCAATATTATTTGAAAATTTATTGTCTAAAATAGAAATATTTACTTTTACCTCTATATCTTTAACTTTAAAATCTGATAATTTTACAGATACTATTTCAAATATTTTATTATAATTTTTTTGTCCACCCTCTAATCCTATTAAAAAATCACCCCCTTTTAGATGACCTATCGGATAATTTTTAATCTTTTTAGAAGATAATATATTATCTATTTTTAAGATAGTTTCATAAAGAACTAAATCTCCATTTTTTAGACCATATCTTGTATTTATGGTATTTAAATTATCTATTGAAATTAAAATAATAGAGTAGTCTCTTTTTAAAATCTCTTTTTTTAACAGCTTATACATATATTCTTTTGTAAATGTATGTGTTACTAAATCTGTTATTCTCTCATCAAAACCTGTATAAATCATATATAAGAAAAAATATATCATTAAACCAAGAAGAAAAATTGAACTGATATAAAAAGATGGTGTTAAGTGTGAACTGTTTATAAAAGTAAGCAATATACCTAAAATAAAAATGGGAAGACCCATTCTTAGAGCTAATTTAAATCTATTTTCTCTCTCTTTTTTCTGCGGATATAACATCTATACATCTATACATCTAAATGTTTAACATCTTTTGCATGTTTTTGTATATAATTTCGTCTAGGTTCAACTTCATCACCCATAAACAGTGTAAAAGTATCAGAAGCTAATTCAGCATCTTCTATATCTACTCGCAAAAGTACACGATTATCCGGTGTCATAGTAGTTTCCCACAACTGTTCTGGATTCATCTCCCCAAGACCTTTATAGCGCTGAATATATGAACCCTTTTTAGCATAATCTTTAATATTTTCTAATACTTTTATAATATCTTCATCTAATTGTAAATCCCACTCTTTTATTTTTTGATAAATATAATTTGCCTCATTAAAATGGGGTGCAGAAAATAGTTCATCATCAATGATTAGCTCCTCCATCCCATCTTTTGTTTGAACAAAAATATGAATATTATCATCAGAAACTGTGTAAGTGAGTAAATTATTATTATGTAGTTGTAAAAATTCTTTTATTTTTTCAAACATCTGTTTATTTGGTAAACCTATAATGTCAGGATTTTCTATAAAGTATCTTATCAGATAAACAAGTGAATAACGCCTCTCAAGTGCATCAAGTGAGGTTTTATAGTGATCTACCATCTTAAAAAATGCTACAAGATCATTATGACCTATTCCTTCTACATCTAATGATTCTATACCGTTTTCTATTAAAAAATCATTCATTTTACGATCATCTTTAAAATATATCTCTGTCTTTCCTTTTTTATATCTATATAAAGGAGGTTGAGCTAAATATAAATATCCGTTTTCCACAATTGTTCTATAATATCTAAAGAAAAATGTCAAAAGTAGGGTTTGAATGTGAGAACCGTCAACATCTGCATCGGTCATAATAATAATCTTATGATAACGAAGTTTTTCTTCATTAAACTCCTCACCAATGCCACATCCCATAGCAGTAATCATATTTGTTATCTCTTCAGATTTTAATATTTTATCAAGTCTTGCTTTTTCAACATTTAATATTTTACCTTTTAAAGGCAAGATTGCCTGAAAAACTCTATCACGACCCTGTTTTGCAGATCCACCTGCTGAATCTCCTTCGACAAGATATATTTCGCTGATTGATGCATCTTTACTTTGACAATCAGCTAGTTTACCTGGAAGTGTTCCAACACTCATACTATCTTTTCTACGAGTCAAATCTCTTGCTTTTTTAGCAGCTTCACGTCCTTTTGCTGCTAATAAAGCTTTAAATACTATTGCTTTTGCCTCAATAGGATTTTCTTCAAAATATTTACTTAATTTCTCATAAGTTAGTTTTTGAACTAAAGGTTTTACATAAGTATTTCCAAGTTTTCCTTTAGTTTGTCCTTCAAACTGCGGTTCAGGAACACGAACAGAAATAACAGCTATTAACCCTTCTTTTACATCTTCACCGCTTATTTTAATATCTTTTTCTTTTGAATTTCCATTTTTAGAATTATAATTTGAAATAACCCTTGTTAGAGCTGCACGAAATCCTGCTTCGTGAGTACCGCCTCCTGCAGTTCTTATATTATTTACAAAGCTATATACTTTTTCATCATAAGCATCATTATACATCATTGCCATATCAACTTCAATATCTTCAATTTTTTCATTAAATTCATATACGGATGCAATTGCTTGTTTTTTATTTAAATCTTGTACGTATTGTGAAATTCCACCTTCAAAATGGTAGATTTCTTGTTTTTGATCACGCTCATCTGTAAAAATAATTTTAATTTTTGGATTAAGATATGCAAGTTCTTTAAAACGTCGTGAGAGATATTCATATTCAAACGTTATGGTTTCTGTAAATATATTAGGATCTGGAAAAAACTCTATAGTTGTTCCATGTTTTCTAGTAGAACCTGCAGTTTCAAGCTCTTTTTGAGGGACACCTTGTTTAAATTCTTGAAAATATTTTTGACCATCTCTATAAATTGTCATTTTCAAATCAGCTGATAGAGCATTTACTACTGATACACCAACACCGTGCAATCCACCTGAAACTTTATAGGTATCTTTATCAAATTTACCACCGGCATGAAGAACTGTTAAAACAACTGTTGCCGCACTTATACCTTCAGTTGGATGTATTCCTGTAGGTATCCCTCTACCGTTATCAGAAATTTTTACAGTTCCATTTTTTGTTATTGTTACATTTATCGTATCACAATATCCGGCCATAGCTTCATCAATGGCATTGTCTATTACTTCATAAACTAAATGATGAAGACCACGGTGTCCTGTATCTCCAATATACATACCGGGACGTTTACGAACCGCTTCTAGTCCTTTTAAAACTTTTATATTACTAGCACCGTAATCTTGTTGCATATTTACTCCGTATGTAGTGTTTTTAAAAGTATCATCATTTTATCTAAAATAAGATAAGAGAAAGATTTAAA
>WFMO01000049.1 GCA_015489055.1 Helicobacteraceae bacterium
ATGGTTGTCTTGATGCATGCTTTACCAGATGCTAATAATCCTTATCACCTCTTGTTTTGGGGTGTAATGTCTGTTGCTACGATAGCTGGTATGATTACGGCTTATCCGATCAATTCATGGATGGTAGCTAAAGGTTTAAAACATGGAATGATGTCTGCAATTCCTGCTCCAAAAATACGTAATAACAGTATATCTAAATCATCAAAAGACGACATGAACGATATGCCTATGGAGCATGCCAATCATTCTTTGGCAACATCTATACAATCCACAATTGTATTAATTGGTACTTTTAGTCTTCTTATCATATCTCTTCTTATAACAACTATTTTTGTACCAATTACTTTTATGTCAATATCTTAGGCTTAAAACCAAAACCTAAGACCAACAGTTGTATAAAGATTATCAAGGGGAGTATATTCATTAGTCCTACCAAAGTTTTTTGCCCATTTTACTCCAACATAAGGTGCAAATTCTCTTCTTATCTGATAACTAAGACGTAAACTAAGTGCGATGTCTGAAATACCTGCTCCGTACGTCATTTGTGGACTGTCTTGTGAATAAGCATCAAAAGTAAAACGAGGTATAAGCATGAGTCTTTGAGTTATTAATGCTCTATAATCTATATCAACTCTTAGCCCAAGATCACCCTTGTCTCCTATCAGCAATCTTATTTGTGTTTCAAAAAAGTAAGGAGCCAAACCAAAAAGCTGGATATCTCCCCATGTTTTATTATGATTACTGTTACCATCATTTGCCGTGTCATAATCAACTCCGGCCTGGATATCCCAAAAAGGAGCAATTGCGCGAGAATAAAGAAGCTGATTTTGACTGCTAAATCCACTACCGCTTGTTTTTTCTCCTTCGCTATAGAGGTAAATTTTATTCAAATCATAACCAATATAACCAAAAGTATCCCAATAGAGCGTTTTTGCACTATTTGCTTGATATTCAAAGTTATCAGCCGTAAATTTTGCACGTAAAATATCTCCGCCGCCACCGGCAAAAGAGGATGTTACTAATGATAGCAGCAGTATTAGTTTTATTGTTGTGTATTTCATTTTATTCTCCTTTAGACCACTACAACTTTTCTAAACATATCAGTCATATGGTACAAAAGATGACAATGATACGCCCATGCGCCTCTAGCGTTTACTGTTACACGAAAACTGATTTTAGAACCCGGTTGCGAAACAATAGTATGTTTACGTACTAGATGATTGTCATCACCACTCTCCAAATCACTCCACATACCATGTAAATGCATAGGATGATTCATCATAGTATCATTGATGTAAGTAATGCGTAGCCGTTCTCCATAATAAAACTTTAACGGCTGCGATTGTGAATATGGGATACCGTTGATAGACCACATGTAGCGATCCATGTTTCCTGTTAAATGCAATATTATCTGTCTGTCTGGATACCTATCATCTTTTGTAGAGTGAAGCGAGCGTAAATCGGCATAGGTTAATACTTTTCTACCATTATTGCGAAGTCCTACTCCAGGATCATTAAGTCTGTATTGTGGATTCATAGCCCGCATGGTTGTCCCAACTCCCCATCGTATCGGTAGTTTTGTCAAAGGGATAGGCTTTTTCATAACATTTGCGCTCTTTTGACCCGACATATCCATGGATCTCATTTTTGATACATCTTCAGTCATACCCATATCTACCAATGTTAGTGCTTGTCGTTTATCCATCTTAGGTATTTTTGCCAATTGCGTGACATCAGGTGTTAAATTACCCAGTGCATACCCACTTCTACCGATGCTTTGCGCAAAAATTGCATAAGCAGATTCATCTTTTGGCTCAACTATAACATCGTACGTCTCAGCAACACCGATACGAAATTCATCCACTTCTACAGGCTGGACATTACCGCCATCCGTGGCAACAACAATCATCTTTATTCCCGGAATTCGGATATCAAAGAATGTCATGGAAGACGCATTAATAAAACGAAGTCTAATTTTCTCACCCTTTTTAAAAAGTGCTTGAAACCTTGCCCAAGGAGTTTGTCCATTCATTAAATATGTATAGGTGTACGCTGTTACATCGGCAAGATCTCTATCTGACATACGTTTTTTATTCCATATTTCTCTCCTCTTGAAAGCTTCAACAAAACCCTCCTTTTTTATCTCGGAAAAGAAATCGCCAACCGTTCTTTGATTAAAATTATAATAATCTGCCGATAATTTGAGATTTCTATAGATAGCAGACGGCTTTTCATTTGAAAAATCAGATAAAAGCATTATATATTCTCTGTCGTACTCAACAGGGTCCTTTTCTTTTGGATAAATAATTATAGATCCGTAAAGCCCTGTCTGTTCTTGAAAGCCAGAATGGGAATGGTACCAATATGTACCATTTTGATTGACCGTAAATTTATAGGTAAAAGTCTCCCCGGGAGCAATACCGCTAAAACTTATGCCGGGAACACCGTCCATTTGATAAGGCAGTATAATACCATGCCAGTGAATAGA
>WFMO01000050.1 GCA_015489055.1 Helicobacteraceae bacterium
TGGGTTTAACCGATGCCTCGCTTTGGGCAATAGCTGTTTTAGCGGTTGTCGGTCATTGTTTTAGCCCATATCTAAATTTTCATGGAGGCAAAGGAGTGGCAACGGGGGTTGGCGTAATGTTGGTTATGCTGCCTATGGAGACAATTATCGCAATTGTTGTGTGGATTGCTATGGCAAAGCTAATAAAAATATCGTCCCTATCCTCTCTTACTGCTTTGTTAGCTTTGCTGGTATCTAGTTTTATTTTGCATCCCGACATGGCACATGCACCTATAATTTTAATCGCAGTTGTGATAGTATATAAACACATACCAAATATAATCAGGCTTATCTCGGGTAAAGAGAAAACAATAGTTTCATGACTATACACGTAAATGATTTAAAGTTTTCATGTATTATAGGTATTTTAGAGTTTGAACGAAAACAAGAGCAGACCGTTATTATCGACCTTACCTTGCAATATGAGTATAAAAACAGCTATATAGATTATGCTCGTTTAGTTGAACTGATACAAAAACATATGATTTTAAATAAATTTACTCTGCTAGAGAATGCTGTTTTATCACTTGTTGATGTAATCAAAACAGAGTTTATCAATTCAAAAGAACTGTATATCAAAATAACAAAACCTTCTATCATGCCAAATTGTACAGTGGGCATCTCTTACTCTAAAATCTTTTCTTAAAAAGAAATTAGAGAAATTTTAAAAAAAATTGAAAAAAACTTTAAAATTTTCTAAAAGTGTGCTATGATTTCATAAAATTTTACCGACAGGACACAACAATATGCGTATTCTTATTATAGAAGATGAGGTAACTCTAAATAAAATGTTAGCCGAAGGATTAAAAGAGTTTGGTTATCAAAGTGATGTAGTAGAAACATTAAAAGATGGTGAATATTACCTTGATATTCGCAATTACGATCTTGTGTTAATGGACTGGATGCTTCCAGATGGAGACAGCGTAGAGATTATACCTGCTATTAAAGCAAATACTCCAAAAACAATCGTAGTGGTACTCTCAGCTAGAGACGACGATGAAAGCGAGATAGAGGCACTGCAAGCCGGCGCTGATGATTATATCAGGAAACCTTTTAATTTTGATGTATTAATAGCCCGTCTTGAGGCACGTCTTCGTTTTGGAGGAAGCAGTATCATCGAGATAGATAATTTAATTATTAATCCTGAAGAAGAAAAGATAATCTATAAAAATCAAGAGATTGAACTAAAGGGAAAACCTTTTGAAGTACTCACGCATTTAGCTAGACATCGTGATCAAATAGTATCTAAAGAACAGCTCTTAGATGCCATCTGGGAAGAGCCTGAACTGGTAACACCTAATGTCATAGAGGTAGCTATTAATCAAATCCGCCAAAAAATGGATAAACCCTTAAGCATAACAACGATTGAGACCGTGCGTCGTCGTGGATACAGATTTTGCTTTCCAAAAGCAGTAAGCTGATTTTAAAAGCTGTAGCAGATAAAATATAATTGACTATTTTTTATAAAGGTATGCATATATGTTTGGTCAAAATAGTATCAGGCAGAGATTTTTTATTCAACTCTTCACTGCCTCATTTATATTGATTTTATTATTTTCCTCATTTACATATCTTTATGTCAAAAATTCAATACTAAATGCAAAAAAAGAGCATCTAATACAAGTTGCACAAAATATTACTACCTATCAAGCTTTGTATAGTGCCCAAAGACAAAGCGGTAAGACGTATACAAATCTTTTTGTTACACTAGTTCACTTAAAACATCCCTTACCTGAAATACTTTTATATGAAAGCACTATTGATGGACAAAACTATATTACAATTTTGTATCCTTTTATGTTGCACAATCTAAGTTATTTAAAAATCACACAAGATATAACACCTACCGTTAGACTTTTAGATAGTATTTTTCAATCAATCTTTTTTATAAATATTTTTGGATTAATTATTATCCTGCTGTATGCAATCATGCTCTCTAAAATGCTTATATATCCTATAAAAATGCTGACTAAACGGCTATCAAATATAAATGAGCATATAATGGAACCGCTAAATATTCATGAAATACCGCGGGAGTTTGAAGAATTGGGTATCACCATCAACCATCTTATTAATAGATTACAAACCTTTATAAAGTATCAAAAAGAGCTGTTTATCGGCACTGCGCATGAACTTAAAACGCCGCTGGCTGTAATAAAGCTTAAAAATCAAGTTACTTTAATCAAGCAACGGACGCCTAAAGAGTATATAGAGGCGCTAAAAGTAACCAACAACACGGTAGATGATATGAATATCATTGTCTCAAACATATTAAATATAGGAAGACAAGAAGGAGCACAATTAGAGCGTGCGGTATCAGTGGATATCATCCCAATCATAAACAATAAAGCAAACGATTTTAAGCTCTTAGCAGTTAATGAGGAAAAAGAACTTATTATAGATCTAAGACCTTCGAGTTTTGTTGTAACAATTCAACCAACACTCCTTAACCAAATCATACAAAATTTTTTACAAAATGCTCTTAAATTTACTCCTAAGCATAAAACAATCAAGATACAAAGCTATCTCCAAGATGAAGAACTTGTAATTGAGATTATAGATGAGGGTTGTGGCATTGACACTAATATAGATTTATTTGCACCATTTAAGCGACAAGGTAACAAAAAAGGTGTCGGACTAGGCTTGTTTCTTGCAAAAAGCGCATCTGATGCTCTAGGTGCGCGCATTACTCTAACAAATAGAAATGATGGTTGTAGTGGAACAAAAGCAAGCTTGTTTATCGGACAAAAATTGACTTGCTCAATCAATCGACAGGAATTTAAAACAGATTGAAGCTTTATTTTGCTATAAATCAATCTTGAATAAAATATAAGGTATTTGATTAATGGCTTTACTAATAAACGATGAATGCATTGCTTGTGATGCATGCAGAGAAGAGTGCCCAACTGTTGCAATTGAAGAGGGTGATCCACTATATTATATAGATCCTGACAGATGTACAGAGTGTGTTGGGATTTATGATGAACCCGCTTGTATAGCCGTATGCCCGGTTGATTGTATTGTTTTGGACAAAGACAATGTAGAGACTATTGCGG
>WFMO01000051.1 GCA_015489055.1 Helicobacteraceae bacterium
AGTTATAATATAAATTTAGATAAATTAGAAGAGTATCTTAAAACGCATGAATCAAAAAAGTTAAAAGCAGTTGTTATTACGCATATTGCCGGACAGTGTGTTGATCTTGATAGATTGTATGAAATAGCAAAAACGTATGATGTGAGAATCGTGGAAGACGCATCTGACGCTTATGGAGCTGTATATCATGGGCAAAAGATTGGTTCTTTGCAAGCGGATATAACCTGTTTTAGTTTCTCTGCTCATTTAAAAAATAATATATGTAACGGTGGAATGTTGGTTACAAACAATGATGATATGATGCAGCGGGCAAAACTTTTAAGAAATCATGCTGTAAAAATTAACGACAACAGTTTAAATTATATTTATGATGTTGTCGATATCGGTAATAAATATACTATGAGCCAGCTAGATGCCGCTTATATCAGCGCAAGAATAGATAAGCAAGACGCTGTTATAAAAAAACGTCAAGAGATAGCAAAAATATATTACGACAAACTAGTACAATCGCCTCATATTTCATTGCCAGATATAACGAATCCGGATCATCCGTTTTCATTATTCATTATAGAAGTAGATAAAAATCGAGATTCTTTTGCCCGTGAATTACTAGAAGAGGGTATCAATACCGGGTTGCATTATATGCCACTGCATCTATTGACATATTATAAAGCTAAATATATGTTGAAAGTGAATGATTTTCCCGTTGCACTTCAATCATTTCAAAAGATTTTATCAATTCCTATGTTCGCATCAATGAGTGATATAGAGATTAACTATGTAATTGATACAATTAAAAAGATTGCAAAAACAAGGGTTTGAAAACAAAAATAGTATTGTGGATAGAGAGGTTTTTTTATCAGCCCTCCAATGTGCAGGTATGGTTATCCAAAATTTTATTACCGTTTAGTTGGCTTTATTGTTTCATCATGAGGTTGAGATATTTAATGATGTCTTCTCATGACTTTGATGCAGATATTATTAGTATCGGCAATCTGACAGTCGGCGGTAGTGGAAAAACTCCTTTAACTATTGCCATAGCCAAGAAGTATAGCCAAGTTGCCGTTATTTTACGCGGCTACGGTAGAGAGAGTCATGGGCTACATGTAATCTCAGACGGTAATAGTATTTTAACTAATGTAAAGATTAGTGGCGATGAGGCCATGGTTTATGCACAAAAACTCAAACACGCTGTTGTTATAGTAAGTGAAGATAGAATTGAAGGTATTTTAAAAGCTCGTGAGATGGGTGCTAAAATCATTTTTTTAGATGATGGATACAGTAAGCATAATATCAAAAAACTTGATTTTTTAATAGTTTCTAATATAAAAAATACTGCATGTCTGCCGGCAGGACCATACAGAGAGCGAGCGTGGAGAGATAAAAATATAGAATATATATATGAAGACAAAGATTTTCAAAGATCGGTTAAAGTTATTAATCCTACAAAAAAAATGGTATTGGCTACTGCTATCGCCAGAGCTTCAAGGTTAAATGCTTTTTTGCCAGAAATAGTCAATAAATATTATTTTGAGGATCATTATAGTTTTACTAAAGAGGAGTTAGTAGATATTATGGATAAAAACAGGGCTACATCTTTGCTTGTCACATATAAAGATTATGTTAAAATACAAGATTTTAATCTTAATATATCTATATTGGATCTTTATATAGATGTTAACGAGAGAATTTTTAATACAATTGACAGATATATAAAGGGATTATAAATGAAGACAAAAATAGATACAGTCAGCACGCTTTTAGATGCTCTGCCTTTTATAAAAGAGTTTTCAGGTCAAACTGTGGTGATTAAATATGGCGGGTCAGCTCAAACATCTCCACGGCTAAAAGAGCAGTTTGCGCAAGATATTTTGCTTATGTATTTAGTTGGTATCAGACCGGTGATTGTTCACGGAGGAGGCAGACAGATAACAGATATGCTTGATGCGCTGCAAATAAATACTGAATTTATTCACGGACAAAGAGTGACAACGAAAGAGATAATGCGTATTGTGGAGATGGTTTTAAGTGGGGAAATCAATAAAGAGATAGTGTCGTTATTGAACTTCCATGGCGCAAAAGCTATCGGTATTAGCGGTAAAGATGCTAAGTTAATTACTGCAGTTGCCAAAGATTTTTCCAAATGGGGATTGACGGGAGAAATTCTGGAGGTTAAATCCGAAGTGATATGTAATCTTTTAGATGAAAAATTTATTCCGGTGATTGCACCTATTGCTTCATCTGATGAGCTAGGACATCCGGGCTATAATATTAATGCCGATTTGGCAGCTTCATATATTGCCAAAAGCTTAAAAGCCAGTAAAATTATATTTTTAACAGACATTGTAGGTGTGCTTGATATCAACAAAGAGTTACTGCCGACACTTACAATAGAAGATATACAAGAGTTAAAAAGCAGTAGTGTAATTTATGGTGGAATGATACCAAAAGTAGATGCTTGCCTAGAAGCAGTCACCGGTGGTGTCAAAAAGGCTCATATTATAGATGGTAGGATAGAGCACTCAATCCTTTTAGAGTTATTTACCTCTGAGGGTGTAGGTACTCAAATTACGCTATAATGTTAGTAAAAAACTTGTTGGATGGTATATGAGATTTATTGAGACACGTGGGAACAATGGTAAACAAAAGCAAGAAGTTGCATTTTCAGAAGCGATATTATCACCGATATCTTCTTTTGGTGGACTGTATTCTCCTAAAGAATTGCCGCATTTAGGGCGTGCTTTTTTGCAAAAACATATAAAATCAACATACAAAGAGCTAGCTTTTGATTTGTTGAATATATTAAACATTGATATTGATACTGATACGATTAAAGAAGCATTGGATTTGTATGATAAGTTTGATAATCCTGGCAATCCTGTTCCAGTTGTTCATGTAAAAGACAAGCTGTATATTAGTGAGCTTTATCACGGTCCTACTAGAGCTTTTAAAGATATGGCACTACAGCCTTTTGGCTATTTGCTATCATCTCTTGCACAGAAAAAGCAAGAGAATTTTCTGATTTTAGCAGCAACTAGCGGAGATACCGGACCGGCAGCTTTGGAGACGTTTAAAAATCGTAAGAATGTACAGGTTGTATGTTTGTATCCAAGTGGCGGAACAAGTGATGTACAACG
>WFMO01000052.1 GCA_015489055.1 Helicobacteraceae bacterium
ATGGTAATACAAAACGGCGAATATTTTATGTGCAAATATAAAATCTTGCCAAATGATGAGCTTGAGTTGTTGTTGCCTGAGAATGCTGATGTGCAGGAGATTGAAAATGATATAGGAGTTGTTTACGAAAAAGAGGGCAGATGGTTTGTACGGCTTAAAAAACTAATCGCAGAAAATAAAAAAGAGTGGGCTGAGGTTCACAGCGGAAATCTAAATCCCATTAAGCTGCCTATGCCAATGCCCGCATATACATTTTTAAGAGCACCAGCTAAAGCCGGAGTCTTTGTAAAACAATAACCAAACAAAAGGAAAAAAATGAAATTTATCTCTATAATTATAGGCAGTAAGAGTGATTATGAGGTTATGAAATCGTGCGCTGAGACCTTTGAAGCGTTTGGCGTTAGCTATGAGCTTATTATCAGTTCTGCTCACCGCTCTCCTGAGAGAACCAAAGATTATGTGTTGAGTGCCGAGAAAAAAGGTGCTCAGGTTTTTATAGCCGCAGCGGGAATGGCGGCTCATTTAGCCGGTGTGCTTGCTTCTAAAACCGTAAAACCTATCATTGGGGTGCCTATGAGCGCATCAGCATTAAGCGGGATAGATGCTCTGCTCTCAACTGTTCAAATGCCCGCAGGCATGCCTGTTGCCACGGTTGCCATAGGAAAAGCAGGGGCTATCAATTCTGCTTATTTGGCTATGCAGATTTTAGCGCTTGATAATACAGAGCTGGCCATAAAGCTTCGTGAAGACCGTATAGCAAAAGCTAAAAAGGTTGAGATGGATTCGTTGGAGATTGAGACGATTTTAAAGGATAATTAATATGCAGTGGATGAGTATTGATGAGTATGCCAATTTGACGGGTTTAGATACGATATCTATTGACGAGTTGATAAGCAGGGATAAATTGACCATAAAAAAAGAAGATGGAAAAATCTATATAGACCCTTCAAAAGGCGCCAGCGAGCTTGTTCCTATGCAATTAAAAGAGATGAATATGCAAACAGCAGACGATGCTATCGTATCTACACAGTTTGTAGAAAAGACTATCGGCACGATTATGAATCTGCATGAGAAAGTCTTAGACGCAAAAGATGAAACCATCCAGTCTGTTAAAAACGAAAACCTGTTTTTAAAAGAGGCTCTTGCTTCACTGCAAGAGCTGTATGAAGAGGATCGAAAAACCATAGATACATTAACTACTCAGCTAAAGATATCTCAAGAAGAGGTTGAATTTTTACGCAGAAAATATAAACTTATGTGGGGTAAGGTTGTTGAAAATTATGCAACTGACAAGTAGGCATAATCTGTAAAATGGTATAATAACCACCGCAGATAACTGTTTTGTACCATCTGTCAAACAGATACTTTAAATTTAGAGGCCATTTATGATTACGTTTAGCGAGATACTATTAAAATTACAACAATACTGGATGAAAGAGGGTTGCAATATCGTGCAACCTTATGATATTCCTGCTGGGGCAGGGACTTTTCATCCGGCTACTTTTTTACGTTCACTTGATTGTACACCTTGGTCTGTTGCGTATGTCGCACCTTCACGCCGCCCGACTGACGGCCGTTATGGCGAAAATCCAAATCGATTGGGAAGCTATTATCAGTTTCAAGTGCTTATTAAACCAAGTCCAGCCAATATTCAGGAGTTATATCTAAAAAGTCTTGAATATTTAGGATTAAATCTTGCAGACCATGATATACGCTTTGTAGAGGATAACTGGGAATCTCCAACGCTTGGCTCATGGGGTTTGGGCTGGGAGGTCTGGCTAAATGGCATGGAAGTAACGCAGTTTACATATTTTCAGCAAGTAGGCGGCATCACATGTGAGCCGGTAGCAGTTGAGATAACTTATGGAACAGAGCGGCTTGCTATGTATCTTCAGGGTGTTGAGAGTGTTTTTGATATAGTATGGGGACAAAACAGCCACGGAAGAACTCTTTATAGAGATATCCATAAAGAAAGTGAGATAGAGTTTAGTAAATACAACTTTGAAACAGCAGACACTAAGATGCTTTTTGCAGATTTTGAAGCAAAATCAAAAGAGTGCAAAAAAACGCTGGAGGCGGGTCTGCCTTTACCTGCTTATGATTTATGTATGCTTGCTTCACATACTTTTAACACTCTTGACGCGGCAAAAGCAATCAGCCAGACAGAACGACAAAACTATATACTAAAGATAAGGGAACTCTCACGAGGATGCGCCGAGCTTTATAAACAGCAGGAGAGCCAAAGAGTACAAAGAGTTAAAACGTAGATATGCAGGTGAAATATTGACTCAGGTATTAATAGGTCAGATAGAAAGTATTCTTTTTGAAGAGGATGGATTTTTTATCGCCCGTTTGAAAAGTTCTGAGAAAATCAGCGGAACCTATTATGAGAGTGATGTAAAGCATCTAAAAGGATCTGCTGTTACTTTAAAAGGTGAGTGGCAGGAGCATAAAAAGTATGGCAACACCTTTAAATTTACCTCTTTACATGTAAATCAGGATGAACTTTTTTTCTTTTTAAACCGTATAGTAAAGGGTTTTACAAAAAAATTGTCAGCAGAGCTTATAGAGACTTTTGGGCATGAAGGCCTTGTTGATATACTGGACAATGATATAAAAAGGCTCTTAGAGTTTAAAGGCATCAAAGACAAACGTCTCAAAAAAATTCAGACTTCATGGAAGAAATTTCGATCAATGCGCAAACTTGGGGAATTTTTAAGCCCATATAGCGTAAGCGGTGAGCTTTTAACAACGATTGCCACGGCGATGAGGGATGTTGAGCAACCATCTTTAAAGATTAAGGACAATCCTTATATATTAACTAAAATAAACGGTATAGGCTTTAAAAGAGCAGATGAATTGGCGCTTAAAATGGGCGTAAAAAAAGATGCTGACATACGAATCAGAAGCGCCATGGATTATCTGCTTTTAAATCACTGCCAACAGCAGGGGAACAGTTGTGTTGATAAACAAACACTTTTTTTACTGCTTGATGAGCTTTTAGAAACTGATAACCAAGAGATGCTGTATGAGACAGCTTTGGTTGAAAGAGTCAGTGAGTGTAGTATCGTACCTATGAAAAACAATCGCCTCTCACCGTCAAAACTCTATGATGCCGAAAAGTTTTTACATGATGATTTTCTTCGCCGTTTGAAGTTAAAATTTGATCCTTTGCTGCCAGATATCGAAGAGTTTTTTAAAAGCGGTGATTTGGTGCTGGGAGAGCAGCAAAAAGAAGCGGTCTATATCATCAACAACGGTGCAGGGATATTGTTTCTTGTGGGTTACGCAGGAACAGGAAAAAGCACAACTTCAAAAACAATTTTAAATCTTTTAAATACGCGGTATGAGAAAAATAAGATAATGACCTGCGCGCTAAGTGGCATAGCATCACAGCGTATAGCAGATACAACCGGATACACAAGCTCAACTATACAATCTTTACTTGTCAGATACGAGCAAGAAGATGAATTTCCTTTTTCGGTTTTGCTTATAGATGAAGCCTCTATGATAAACTCCCTGTTGTTTGCCAGACTGATAAAAAAGCTTAAAAAAGATTGTATTTTAATCATCGTCGGAGATGATGCTCAGCTTCCGCCTATTGGAGCGGGAAATGTGCTTAGTGATGTTTTGTCCTTAAATCTTGTGCCGATTGTAAAATTGACAAAGATATACAGACAAAGTGAGGAGCAGGCCATAGCGCTCATAGCAAATGATATCCGTCAAGCAAATGTTCCTGATTTTAGGCGGGAATATGATGATTTTATCTTTATAGATATCTCTA
>WFMO01000053.1 GCA_015489055.1 Helicobacteraceae bacterium
AGCTTTTTGCATAGCTTCATCGGTGGATAGTATACCTAAAGATTCACCGCCGTCTATATTACAACGCACCTGTGTTACATTTATGTCATCATTCATGATAACTTGATCTCGTTTTTTATTCAAAAATTTACCTCATTAATTTTAGTTTTTATCAGCAAAAGAAACTCCTCTTGATTTAAGTTGTACTGTTTTCTTTCTTTTCTGTCTCGAATAGCAACTGTTTTGTTACCCATCTCTTCGTCACCTAGTACTACTATCATAGGAACTCGTGTCTTTTCAGCTGTTCTGATTCTTTTGTTTAAGCTTTCACTCTTTGCATATATTTCGCTATCGGCACCAATATCAAGCAGGTTATTAAAAATTTCTTGCGCATATCCATTGTGTGTTGGTGCGATAGGAATGATAGCTACTTGTGTGGGTGCTATAAACATTGGAAACTCTCCGGCATAGTGTTCCGTTAAAATTCCTATGAATCGTTCAAATGAGCCTAAGATGGCGCGGTGAATCATAACTGGTTGAATCTTTTTGTTGTCTTCGCCGTTATATTGTAGTTCAAACCTGCTTGGTAGATTGAAGTCAAGTTGTATTGTACCACACTGCCACTCTCTTCCAATAGCATCGGTTATTTTAATATCTATTTTAGGACCATAAAATGCCCCGCCTCCTTCATCTATATTGTAAGACAGGCTATGCTTGTCCATGGCGCTTTTTAATGCCGAGGTGGCAATATCCCAAACATCGTCATCACCTACAGCTTTGTCCGGTTTTGTTGAAAGCATCATAGTATAGTCAAAGTCAAATGTACTCATGATTTTATCAACGAAATCAATAACTTCTATTATCTGTTCTTCTATTTGGTCGGCCGTACAAAAGATATGAGCATCATCTTGGGTAAATTCTCTGACACGAAACAGCCCATGAAGAGCTCCCGTCATCTCATGTCTGTGGACTACGCCGTATTCAAAGTATTTAAGCGGTAAATCTCTGTATGAATGTAGTTCTTCCTCATATACTTTGATATGTCCTACGCAGTTCATGGGCTTTACACCAAATTCTATATCGTCAATTTTGGTAAAATACATATTTTCACCATAATTTTGATAATGACCTGATGTCTTCCATAAATCGCTACGTAACATCTCAGGACCTCTAACAGGTTGATATCCACGTTTTCGGTGTGCTTTAAAGAGTAGACTCTCAAGTCTTGAGCGGAGTCGTCCGCCTGCCGGTAGCCAAATAGCAAATCCTGCCCCAACTTCCTCACGAAATGTAAACAATTTCATTTGTGCGCCTATTTTTCGATGATCTCTTTTTTGCGCTTCTCTCATCATGTCGAGATAGTTTTTTAGTGATTCTTTATCTGCAAATGCTATACCGTAAATACGAGTAAGCATCTCATTTTTAGAGTCACCTCCAAGATATGCTCCAGATATTTTTGTAAGTTTAAAATATCTTATTAGCCCTACGTTTGGCAGATGCGGACCGCGACAAAGATCCTCAAAATCACCCTGTTTGTAGATAGAGACTGTCTGAGAAGGAATATTTTGAAGTACTGCCTGCTTTAGATGGTCGTCTTTAAATTTTTGTATTGCTTCATCCTTTGAGATATCATATTTTTGTATCTCCAGCTTCTGTTTTGCAATATTTAACATAGCTTTTTCTATAGCCTTTAAATCATCTTCACCTATTGTCTGAGATGTTTTAAAGTCATAGTAAAAGCCTTCTTTGACTACGGGTCCCACATAAAATTCTGCATCGGGATATAGAGATTTTATCGCTTGCGCCATTAGATGTGCGGTAGAATGACGTAAAACCTCTAAGGCTTCGTCTGAATTATCAAGCTCTATAGGGTCAGCTTCTATGCCTAGTTCTTTGGCTGTTTGAAGATCTACTATTTTATTATTATATTTTATAGCTATTTCGCTCACTGTTTTTTACTTCCAATTTTAAAATAGCTGTATTATGCCGAAATTTTACTTTATGTAGTATGAAAATAAGAAAGATTGTAGTAAAATCACACACCATTAATGCCAATAAGAGGTTGGCGCAAGGAAAGATATGCAAGAGATGCAAAATATTTTACGGTACAAGAGTAAATCATTAAAATTTAAAATTATAATATTTCTTTTTATAATTATTTTAATTGTAGGTCTATTTATCTATTTTCGGACTGATAAGACAACAGTAAAAATTGATTATATCACGCAGCCGCTGCAAAAAGGAGACCTAACGCTTAGTGTATCGGCTACTGGCTACTTAGAACCCACACTTAGCGTATCAGTCGGTTCAGAAGTATCAGGCACGATTACAAAGGTGTATGTGGATTATAATGACAAAGTAAAGAAGGGCGAGGTTTTAGCTCAAATAGACAAAACAAAATATTTTAGCGCACTAGATGGGGCTAAAGCGTCTTTAAGTGCACAGCAAGCGTCGTTACTAGGCGCACAGGCGCGCTTAGTTCAGGCAAGAGATCTGTTTTTGCAGGATAAAAAATTACGCAGTTCAAGCAATGGGGAGCTGCCTTCTCAAACAACTTGGGACAGCGATAGAGCAAATTATTTGATAGCAAAAGCCGGTGTTGCCACTGCAAAAGCACAGGTTTGGCAGGCTAAACAGGGCGTGGTATCGGCAAAATACGATCTTGACAGAACTACGATTTATTCACCTATCAATGGAGTGATATTGTCTCGTAATATTGACCCCGGACAAACGGTTGCCGCATCTTTTCAAACTCCGGTTCTTTTTACAATAGCAAATGATTTGACAAAAATGCAACTACAGGCTAATGTGGATGAGGCAGACATTGCCAGAGTAAAAGCCGGAGATAAAGTTGTTTTTAGTGTTGACGCCTATCCAAATAAAACATTTAATGCCAATGTAGGATTGGTGCGTGTAAATTCTCAGATTGTAAACGGTGTAGTCACATATATAACCCAAATAAATGTCGATAATAAAAAACTTTTATTGTATCCTGGGATGAGCGCTGATGCAAACATTATAACAAGAGTAGTGAAAAATAAATTTATAGTGCCAAGAGCGGCATTGTTATACATACCTATAAAACCTATTGATAAAAAGATGTTCGGATTTAATAAGCAGCCGGCTATTTCTATTGACGCTAAACCACATGTATGGATATTAAAAGATGGCAAGCCGGCTAAAGTGTATGTTAAGATTTATGGAAACAGTGATTCTAAGACAGCTATCTTTTCAAATAAGCTAACAGCAGGCGATAAGCTCATCATAATGCAAGAAAAAAGAACATGATAAGTATAAAAAATCTAACAAAATCATATGGAGCCCGAAGTGCTAAAACATTGGTGCTAAAAGGGATAAGCCTAGAGATAAAAAAGGGTGAATTTGTGTCTATTATGGGCCCTAGCGGCAGCGGTAAATCGACTCTGCTAAATATCTTAGGCATGTTGGATTCTCCAGACGGCGGTGAATATAATTTTTTTAATGCTGATGTTGCAAAGTTATCTGCAGATCAGATGGCGTTGTGCAGACGTTATATGTTGGGTTTTGTTTTTCAGGGATTTAACCTTTTAAAAAAAAGTTCTGCCATAGAAAATGTTGAGATGCCGCTTTTGTATCTAGGCATTAATGCAATTGAGCGTAAAAAAAGGGCGACTCGGGCGTTAGAGCGGGTTGGTTTAGGGACTAGAATATATTACGATCCTAAAAAATTATCAGGAGGAGAGCAGCAACGTGTGGCAATTGCCAGAGCGGTCGTTACAAACCCTAAAGTTTTAATAGCTGATGAGCCCACCGGTAACCTTGATACTAAGCGCGGCAAAGAGGTTATGGAAATTTTAAAACAAATTAACGATAACGGGGTTACGGTAATATTGGTAACTCACGAAGAAGAGATTGCAAGCTATGCGTCAAGAATCATCCATATTTTAGACGGAGTTGTAAAGCGTGAGGTGGTCAATGCTGTTTAACGCATTTTTACAGGCTATTAAAGAGATAAAACGAAATTTTTTACGTTCTATGCTTACGACTATCGGCATAGTAATTGGAATTGCATCTGTTGTCGCTATGGTCAATATCGCAAAAGGAGCTAGCAAATCTATTACAGCGAGCATAAGTGAGTTAGGTAGTAGTACTTTGTATGTTATCCCCGGTGTGGGTAATCAAGGTCCAGGCGGTATTAGTGCGGTCGTGACACCGTTTTCTTTGCAAGATGTTGCTGCTATTAAAGATTCTATTTTAGCTCTTAGCGCCGTATCCCCCGTTGCTAGCGCCTCAACGACAGCACTATACAATGCCAATAATTATCAAACAAATGTGCAGGGGGTTAATGATGATTATTTTAAAATACAAAACTGGAAACTTCAAAGAGGCCGCTATTTCTCTAAAAGCGAGTTAAGAGCGGGCAGAAGCGTTTGTATTATCGGAGAAACAGACTATAAGAAACTATTTGCACCGTCTGCTTCGCCCATCGGAAAAGTGATAAGACTGGAAAACTTTTCATGTACTGTTATTGGGTTACTAAGTCCAAAAGGAGCAAACACTTTTGGTAGAGATCAAGATGATATCATTTTAGTGCCTATTAATATGTTCTTACGACGTATAAGCGGTAATAGAAATATATATCTTATTATGGCTAATGTGAAAAAGAATATTCCGCTAAGAGAGGCAGAGCTTCAAATTAAACAGCTCCTTAGAAGCCAAAGACATTTAAAGCCAAAGCAGGCATTAAATTTTTCAGTAAGAAGCATTAGCGTTTTACTAAA
>WFMO01000054.1 GCA_015489055.1 Helicobacteraceae bacterium
ATTAATACTAAGTTAAGGCAATATTAAGGTTAGTATTAAGGTTACATTAAGACTAATGTTAGTAGTATTATATACTACTAACATTAGTCTTAATGTAACCTTAATACTAACCTTAATATTGCCTTAACTTAGTATTAATTTAAGCTTAAGGATTTAAACTAATATTTTGGCTTAAGGTTATGAGGCATATTTGGCGAAACTTAAGACTAACATTAGTGTGTATTAGACTAACATTAGTATGCTTAAAGTTTGCTTAGGCTCTGAAACCCCCTAAAATAGGGCTTTCTAGCGTGTTAAGGGATAGGCGTAAAACATAAAATTTATTTTTATATGAAAATTCAATAGAAATATGGCTTAAGGTTAGGTTTTTGCTTAATACTAATGTTAGTCCCATCTCTTAAGGATTATTAAAGTTAGTCTATGCTATACTATCGTTAGTATAACAAATAAAAAGGAATATATATGAAACGTAATGATGTACTAAATGAGCTTTATGGCAGCAGATTTTGGAAAGATGTAAAAGTAGATTTCATCAGCGAAGCAAAACGTATCCGCACTATGAAAGAGCAAGCAGAGTTTCTGAATAAATATAGCTTTTACCTACTGTATGAAAGTCCTATGAATACTATCAAAGGCAGGGGTTTAGAGATGAGAAAAGCCCTAATTCAAGGGGGGATAAGCGAAGATAATCCTATATTAAATTTCTTCAAGATTCAGTCAAATATCTATGAAAATCTTAATAAAAAATATGATAATGAGCGAAAGGAAAAACTGCTAAATGGCGATGATAACAACATAAGCTATACTGATATAGCCGAAAAAACTATAAAAGAACTAATCAATAATATAGAACATAATGACGTTCTAAATATCTCAAACAATAGTAAAAAAAGCCGTGAGCTTGCGTATCAAAAAATGATAGTTTTAGCACTTGCGACGGGTCGCAGACAAATTGAGATTTTAAAAATGTTGGAAATTTCAAAGAAAAAAGAAAATGCACTCTATAAAAATCTAGCAAAGAAAAAAGAGAGTGATAGTGATAGTATAATAGCTCCTATTTTCATAGATGTAAACATTGCGAAAAAATATCTAAAAGCCGTAAAAGAGGAGTTTAGCACAGAAAATATGACAAATAAGCAAGTAAATTCAAAATATAATGGAAGCATATCAAAAGCCCTCTATAGATATCTAAATGACGATATTGCGAAACGTGGTTTTCACTTTTTGAGAGCGATTTATGCAGAATCGTGCTATGAAAAATTTGGAAATGGTGCGGATAAGAATATCTATTTTCAAAAAGTTTTAGGTCACGAAATAAAAATAAATGCGGGTCATTCGTACCAAGCAAAAACAAAAGGAGAATAAAAATGAGTTTATTTAATAATGGTGATAAAGGTTTTAATCAAAAATCATCACTTGATAGCACGCTCGGGAGAGGTATCACCTCTATTCACAGGGCTAAACAAGAACTCTTTTTCAAACCTGAACGAATCGACCCAAGAACTAAAATGAAATCGAAATTTAACTATTATGGAGAAAATCATTTTACAAAAGAATCGTACTATGTAGATGATAATGAGGTCACGCACGAAATACTAATAGGAACAACCGGCAGCGGTAAAGGGGTACTTATCGGTAATCGTGTTTATGAAGCCATAAAAAAAGGAAAAGGGGTCATAATAATCGACCCAAAAAAAGATGTTTTTTTACCCCAAATCTGTAAAGAAGTTTTAGCGAAAGAGGGTCGCCCTGATGATTTTCAAGTTGTCTCATTCCCCGATAATTTCGGATATAGCGGAATAAATGAGTTTGACAATTACAAAGATGTCGCTAATAAATTCATTGATATGCTAGGACTAGAACCGAGTGAAAATCCCGGAATTGATTATTACCGAAAAAATAGCAGAGTAGCATTAAGAAAAATTTTGAAAATTTTTTTCAATGGCTCACTCGGGGTAATAGTTAAAAAAGATTTTACTGACATACTTAATCACATTAGATATTTGAAAGAAGATTTAGAAAAAGCGGTGCTTTATGAAAAAGAGCTTGCGAAAAATAAACCGAACGCAAACCTTATAACAAAATATGAAAAAAGATTTTTTGACAATGACAAAATAGAAGCTATTTATTGGGAAACAACAGACGTTGAAACACTTGACAGTATTTCAAAATCGCTTGCCGAAGTCTCAGAAGCAGGAACAATTTTTCAAAAATACACTTTAGAGGGTGCATTATATGCGAGTAAAGTGCTTTATATGCGGGTCGATATGCTAGATGTAGCAAGCCTAAAAATGACAAAATTGATGATGACTGATGCAATTATTCAAGCAAGGCGAAAAACTGCAAACACTGTTATAATTGCCGATGAACTATCATTTTACGTTAATTTCACAATTAGCTCAGCTTTGGCAACTGTTAGAAGTATGGGATTAAAGTATATCTTGGCTTTACAAGATTTAGCACAAATGCCTGATGGTCTGCGAGAAGCAATTTTGTC
>WFMO01000055.1 GCA_015489055.1 Helicobacteraceae bacterium
ACAAAACCGGTAAAGGTTATGGCTGTCGTGTTGGTAAAAGATGGGACAGAGTGACTGATTGTTTTTCCTATGTAGCCACCTAGTCTTGAGGCGACGAAAATACCGCCTATGATGCCGATAAGGCCAAAAACTTCTTTGAAAAATCCGTTTAATAAGCCCTTGAGGCCAAGCAATAAGATAATAATACCTATTATAACATCAAAATAATTAACGCTCATCCGCTTCTTCCAAAACGATTTGATTTTTACCGTTTGTTTTTGCTTTATACAAAGCAGTGTCTGCTCTGTCAATAAATGTCTCAGGAACGTCATAGTCTGCTAAATTGGTAACGCCGATACTCACCGTAATAGATAAACTTAAATCTTTATAAATTAATTTGCTGTTTTGTATCATGGTTAGTATCCTGTTTGTTACATGCATACATTCTGATTTGGTTGTTCTGTTTAGTAGTATGGTAAATTCTTCACCACCGTATCTGTAGATCTTATCTGCATCACGCAGTATCTTTTTTAAGGTACCAGAGAGGAATATTAGAACTTTGTCACCGACAAGATGTCCATAGGTATCATTTAGTTTTTTAAAGTCATCGATATCTATCATAAGGGCATAAGTGTCTTTACTGCGTTCATGTTTTAAGTTGCATATTTTTTCTAAATCTCTTGATAGAGCTCTTCTGTTTAATGTTTTTGTAAGAAAATCAATATCAGAATTATTTTTTAGGATTTTCATCTGTTCTTTTAGTTTATTGATGGTATTATTTGCTTTATTAGCCTCATTTAGCATATACAGCTGGATCTCTGAAAATTTTTTCATTAGTTCTTGGGTATTTATCGTCCCCACATCTGTATCTTGGATGATTTTACCCTGTTCTTGGGTAAGGTCTTTAAAGGTTTGATTGGTTTGTGAGTAATGCTCAAGGCTGTACTCAGCAATCTTTTCAAAATGATTATCCAATGAATTGTGTAAAAGATCTATAGCGTCTGTTTTATCAAAATCTAGTTTCGATATATGTGAAGAGGCTTGTTGTAAAATATCTATAATGAGATCTTTAGAGATTGATTCTCGATTGTGGTCTAGCTGATCTAAGATATCTTTATATACTTCATCAAGTATTTTTTTTGCATTATCTTTATCCATGTGGAATCCTCATAACAATTTAACAATTATGTATTATACATTTTTAAGTATAAAATTCTCTTTATGAAGGACAATCAGAGTTCTTTTAAGAATATTTTAGTAAAATCACGTATTATATAAAAAGGCATTATAAGATGAGCAATTGGAATAAAAGCAGTTGGAGAGAAAAGCCGATCTTACAGCAACCGACATATCCGGATAAAAAAGAATTAGATAAGGTATTAGATATTTTAAAAGGATATCCCCCATTGGTTTTTGCAGGAGAAGCTAGAAAATTAAAAAAATCACTTTGCGAGGTTGCAAAGGGACGGGCATTTTTACTTCAAGGTGGAGATTGCGCCGAGAGTTTTTCAGAATTTCATGCAGATAATATCAGAGATACTTTTAAGGTATTGCTTCAAATGTCAGTTATTATGACTTATGCAGGCAGCTTGCCTGTTGTAAAAGTGGGTAGATTAGGCGGTCAATTTGCAAAGCCTCGCTCTAGTGACACGGAGACTATTAATGGTAAAACCCTTGATTCATATAGAGGAGATATCATAAATGGCGTAGATTTTACAAAAAAAGACAGAACCCCAGATCCTGAGCGCATGATTAAAGCGTATAATCAATCAGCCGCTACACTAAACCTTCTTAGGGCCTTTGCTTCAGGCGGTATGGCTGATCTTAGAGAGGTTCATAAATGGAATCTTGATTTTGCACACAAAAGCAAGGTTACGAAAAAATATGAAACTCTTGCCCATAATATTGAACAGTCGCTTGATTTTATGGCAGCATGCGGCATTACGTCTAAATCATACAAAACATTGGCTGAAACAGATTTTTATACATCACATGAAGCACTTCTTCTACCATACGAAGAAACATTTACGCGTCAGGATTCTTTAACGGATGAATGGTATGATACTTCATCACATATGCTTTGGATTGGAGATCGAACGCGTCAGCTAGATGGTGCCCATATTGAGTTTATGCGCGGCATTAAAAATCCTATAGGTATTAAAGCCGGACCATCTATGACTCCTGATGAACTTATTCGTTTGATTGATGTACTAAATCCAGATAATGAAGCAGGGAGATTGAATGTGATAGTGCGTATGGGTGCTGATAAAGTAGGTGAGGGTATGCCATCACTTCTTAAAGCTGCTAAACGTGAAGGTAAGGAGATTGTGTGGAGTTGTGATCCGATGCACGGAAACACCATTAAATCAGGCAATGGATACAAAACAAGACCGGTAGAGGCTGTTTTGCGTGAAATGAAACAATTTTTTCAGGTACATAAAGCTGAAGGAACATTTGCAGGAGGAGTGCATCTTGAGATGACAGGAAAAGATGTAACAGAGTGTATCGGAGGCTCTTTTGAGATTAGAGAAGATGATCTCTCTAGCAGATATCATACTCATTGTGATCCTCGTCTAAATGCCGACCAGTCGTTAGAGCTTGCTTTTTTGATAGCCGATACGCTAAAAGAAGCACGTTGTTTGTGAGTACCTTTTTTAGGTGGCGATGAATTTACATAGAAGATATTACTTTAATC
>WFMO01000056.1 GCA_015489055.1 Helicobacteraceae bacterium
CAATTATTACAGATAGAGATAGGTAGTAGAATATGCAGCAACCAAATAGATTAAGACCGTTTTTTGAAAATATAACATTTGAGCGTGAAGATAATGAAGCTATTTTAAACTTTGGACCCCAGCACCCATCCGCTCATGGACAGTTGCGTCTTATGCTTCATTTGCAGCAAGAGATGATAACAAAAGCTCATCCGGATATCGGTTATCTTCATCGCGGTATGGAGAAGATGGCGGAAAATATGATTTATAATGAATTTATGCCGACAACTGACAGGATGGATTATATAGCATCAAGTTCAAATAATTATGGATTTGCTTTGGCAGTTGAAAAGCTAATTGATGTTAAGGTGCCAAGACGTGCTAAAATTATTCGTATGCTTTTGTTAGAAATAAACCGGCTAATGTCTCATCTGTTTTGGCTGGCTACAACAGCTCTTGATATCGGAGCTATGACAGTATTTTTATATGGTTTTAGAGAACGTGAATATTTAATGGATTTAATTGAGGATTATTGTGGGGCAAGATTAACTCATGCGGCTATTAGAATAGGTGGTGTTCCTCTTGATCTGCCGGATAATTTTATAGCAAATTTAAGAAAATTTTTAGCAAAATTTCCACAAGATATTAAAGATTATGAAGATTTACTTGATAAAAACCGTATTTGGCTGATGAGGATGGAGAATGTAGGTGTTTTATCAAAAGAGATGGCGCTCTCATGGGGCTGTACAGGTCCAATGCTACGAGCTAGTGGCATAGCTTGGGATATTCGCAAAGAAGAACCTTACGAGCTGTATGATGAGGTTGATTTTAAAGTCCCCGTCTCAGATAAAGGTGATAACTATGCAAGGTATCGTGTCTATATGCAGGAGATGAGACAATCGGTGCATATTTTAGAACAAGTAGCAGATATGTATGATAAAGTTGTAAAAGATAATGATACGGCACTTATGGCTCATTCGCCCAAATATATTTCGGCACCAAAAATTGATATCATGACGCAAAATTACTCTTTGATGCAGCATTTTGTACTTGTGACTCAAGGTATGAGACCACCGGTTGGAGAAGTTTATGTAGCAACAGAATCTCCAAAAGGTGAGCTTGGCTTTTATATCAATTCTCAAGGTGGTGCTTATCCGTATAGATTAAAATTGCGTGCGCCGTCATTTTGGCATACCGGTGTTTTGACAGATCTGCTTCCTGGGCATTATATCCCGGATGTCGTCTCTATTATAGGTACTACAAATATTGTTTTTGGTGAGGTAGATAGATGAAAAGATATGATTTAAGACCTTTGAAAAAAGACTTTGAACCTAGAATGAAAGAGATTCTATCGTCTCATCCAAAAGGTGAAGTTGGTATATTCTTGTTTGAAATTGGTGATTTTTCTCCAATTCAGCGTTCTGCAGATATAGTAAAAGAAGCTCAATATGAATTATTAAATTCATTAAAATTTAACGAAGTCGATTGGACTATCGTAGTAAAAAAAGAATAGGGACATGCTGTGAGTAAAGTATATTTTTCCACTTGGAACGGTGAATTTATCAATAATATAAACAAGCGGCAAGAGGAGTGGGAAGAGTCAGCTTATGATTTACCGGTTATGTATGATAGTTATCGTGAATCTAAAGCCTTTATTGGTTGGGATGGTGTTGCGATATTCAATGAAGATGTGGATGTTATTCGCTTAGCTACCGAATATGCGGCACAGTATCAAGTCTATTCTGAAGCTTGCGGCAGGTGTGCACCGGGACGTTGGGGTGGCAGGATATTGTATGATATGCTTGACAAAATCGCAAGAGGCGAAGGTGAACTATCAGATATAGAGCATCTAAAAGAGGTTTCAAAAACTATGCAAACCACTTCAAAATGTGAGATTGGCAAGACAGTACCGACTCCAATATTGGATATTATTACACATTTTGAAGATGATTTTATGAGATGTATCAATGAAAAACAACCTTCTAAGCATTATGATGCGGATATCAACTATATTGCAAAAATTACGGCTCCTTGCACAGATGCATGTCCGGCGCATGTCGATATTCCTGGTTATATAGAAGGCGTAAGAGATTTGAGGCTAGATGACTCACTGATGGCGACAAGGCAAACTATGCCATTGGCTCATACCTGTGGTCGTGTTTGTCCACATCCGTGTG
>WFMO01000057.1 GCA_015489055.1 Helicobacteraceae bacterium
AACAGTGCTTTAGCAGAGTTTTACAGCAAAGGCAAATGGTTTTTTAGTAAAGATGAGTTTAGCATTATAGCTGAAGCATCTGATAATACTTATCCTTCACCTATTGGCAAGATGACTGACGTACTGCTTAGTCTGTCATCTTTGCTAGAGGATAAATATAGGATTTTTGCATTTAAAACATTAGAGTATAACTCTTATGAGCTTGGAAGAAAGCCTATATATTTTCCTACGATGCTAAGTGCTATGCTTAGGTATATAAGAGGTGACGCCATCATAAAAGCAAATGCCGATAATTTGAAAAAACATGTTCTTGCGATATCGCTTATAGAGTATCCATTTGTGATTAAGCGTGCAAGCCAGGAAAATGGGTTTTTACTTTGTAGACAAGATAGCTGTTTTGCAAAGGTAGAGGATATGGATGAAGTTAAAAAAAATATTCAAAAAGTTATGCAAGAGGAATATTTGCTTTAATTGAGTATAATGTCGCAAATTATTGATTGAAGGAAAGTAAATATGGCATTAAATGTTTATTATGATAAAGATTGTGATATCGAGTTGATAAAAAGCAAAAAAGTTGCGATGATTGGTTTTGGTTCTCAAGGTCACGCACATGCTGAAAATCTCAGAGACAGCGGTGTTGATGTTGTAGTTGGTTTAAAAAAAGGCGGGGCAAGCTGGCCTAAAGCCGTAGCAAAAGGTTTTGAAGTTTTAAGCGTAGCTGATGCTGTTAAAGAGGCTGATGTTGTTATGATACTTCTTCCAGATGAAAATCAGGCTGAAATTTATCAAAATGAGATAGAACCAAATCTTAAAGAGGGCGCAACTATTGCATTTGGACATGGTTTTAATATTCATTATGGAAGAATTACACCAAGAGCGGATATCAATGTTACAATGATTGCTCCAAAAGCTCCGGGACATACTGTGCGTTCTGAGTTTGTACGTGGCGGCGGAATTCCTGATTTAATCGCTGTTGGACAAAATCCTGCGGGAAATACCAAAGAGTTGGCACTTTCATACGCAAGCGCGATTGGCGGTGGGCGAACTGCTATCATTGAGACAACTTTTAAAGATGAAACAGAAACTGACCTTTTTGGTGAGCAGGCTGTTCTTTGTGGTGGTGTAACATCGCTGGTCCAAGCAGGTTTTGAAACTTTAACTGAAGCAGGGTATGCACCGGAGATGGCATACTTTGAGTGTTTACATGAGCTAAAGTTAATTGTTGACTTGATGTTTGAGGGTGGTATTGCAGATATGAGATATTCTATCAGCAATACCGCTGAGTATGGAGACTATGTATCTGGTCCTAGAGTTGTAAATGAAGATTCAAAAAAAGCCATGAAAGATATCTTAAAAGAGATTCAAAACGGTACGTTTGCTAAAGATTTTATACTAGAAGGTCAAGCAGGATACCCTAGAATGAAAGCAGAGCGCACAAATGCAAGAGCTTCGTTGATTGAGCAAACCGGAGTCAAGTTACGTGACATGATGCCATGGATATCTGCAAATAAAATCATAGATACCGATAAAAACTAAACCATTAAATAATTATTTTACTTGTGGTATATTTACCGCAAGTAAAACCTCTTTTCTTAAGTAAAATATTGTAAAATACCGTTATGAAAAAATTAAATATTTTAATAACAAATGATGATGGATATGAAGCTAAAGGTTTGCTTGCGGTGGTTCAGGCATTAAAAGATATTGCAAATTTAATCGTTGTTGCCCCTTCTACGGAAAAATCTGCATGCTCACACTCTCTGACGCTTACTCGTCCCCTTAGATTTATCTGTCTTGATGATAATTTTTATAAGCTAGATGATGGCACTCCCGGCGATTGTGTTTACCTGGCACTTAACTCTTTGTATAATAACAATAAGCCTGATTTGGTAATAAGTGGAATAAACCGTGGTTCTAATATGGGTGAGGATATAACATATTCAGGTACTTGCGCCGGAGCCATGGAGGCTGTTTTACATGATGTGCCGGCTATTGCAATTTCACAAGTGGTAGATTTTAGTGATAAAAATAATGATTATGCGTTTGCCGCAAGAGTAATAAAAGAGCTTATATTGAAAATAACAAACTCTGCGTTTCCACTACCTAAGCGTGAATTTTTAAATGTAAATATTCCTTTACATGCAAAAGAGATAAAGTTTGAAGTAACTTACGCGGGGTATAGAAATTACGCTAATGAAGCATACCTTCATCGCAATCCTAGAGGCGAAGAGTATTTCTGGCTTGGACTTCATCCATTATCTTTTAATGCGCGAGATAAACAAGAAGGCATGTGCGATTATGAAGCTATTGAAAACGGCTATGTGTCTATTACTCCGATTATGCTTGATCTTAGTGCATATAAATCTATGGATAAATTAAAAACCTGGTTATGAAGCATCAGCGCACCAAAATACTTTTAGGTAACAGCTTTGATACTATCAAAAATGCCAAGATTTTACTTCTTGGAGTCGGTGGAGTGGGAAGCATGTGCCTTGAGTGTTTGTATCGTTCAGGAATAACTGATATAACGATAGTAGATTATGATATTTATGACACGAGCAATCAAAATCGTCAATTGCATTCACATTTACATGTAGGCAAATCAAAAGTTCATTCCCTAAAAGAGCATTATCCCTCCATTACACCTTTGCATGTAAAGGTGGATAAAGAGTGGATAGATACTTTTGATTTTGATGCGTATGATTTGGTATTAGACGCTATTGATGACACGCATGCAAAACTTTATTTAGCTCAAAAAACATATAAAAAACTAATTAGTGCCGTAGGTTCAGCAAAAAGATTAGATCCTACTAAAGTAGAAGTCTCAACTATTTGGAAAACCCACGGTGACAGGTTTGGCGCAAAGATAAGATACGAGCTTAAAAAACGTGGTTTTAAGAAAAATTATGTGGTAGTATTTTCCAGCGAAGCTGCCATTGTAAAAGAAAAAGGCAGCTTTATGGGGGTCACTGGAACATTTGGATTTACCATGTGCTCCCAAGCTATTAAAAAGCTTATGAGTTAAAAATAATAACCCAGTTTTATAGAGCTATAGTTTTGACTTGTTGCCCTGTTTAATCCTGCGGCAAATGTAAAATTTGTAAACCAATGTTTATTTATACTGTAAAA
>WFMO01000058.1 GCA_015489055.1 Helicobacteraceae bacterium
AGAAGTTCAAACTGGTTTATTGCTTCATCATAATTCATATAAGCTCTTGAATATATCTGGATTGCTGGGATTTTGGAGTTGATTTGGTTGTTGGAAGTTCTAAAACTTTATATTGTCTTTTTGCCTCAAAATATATAAGCTCAATCTTATCACCAACAGCAACATCTTTGCTTTGTTTGGCAATTTTTCCATTTAAGAGCACAACTTTGCTGTTTAGCATATCTTGCGCTACACTTCTTCGTTTGGTTATATTTACACTATTTAAAAATTTATCTATTCTCATAGGTTAATTATAAACAAACAAACCTAAAATAAATGTAAGACAGAAGCAAATGGGAATGTTTTTTGCTATTCAACAGAGCCTATATGACCGCCTATCTTGGCAAAAAGCAGTAAGTTTGCAATCTCCAACGCTCTGTCGGCTATCTTTTCACTTTTTCTAAGTGCATTTAATATTTTTGTAAATTTTGTAAAATCTTCTATCTCTTTTGCATGTTTAAAGATATTTTCTTGCAATAGTTCGTATAAATCATCTGTTTTATTCTCAGCTATCAATACCCCGTTAAACAACTCTTGGATCTCATCAACACAATCTGAACGAACCATATCAAAAACACCTTGAAGACATTCGATAGTTGCTTTTTGCAGCGGCATAGCATACTCTTTTATAGTTTGCATATCAAGCTCATCACAGTAAGAGGAAAAGCCTTTAATAAAACTTCTAGTGTTTGATGATGCACGTACTAATTCATTGGTTATCTTAAAGATTGATACGATCAGGCGCAAATCCCTGGCTTCAGGAGAATATAACGCTAAAATCTTAATAATCTTGTTGTCGATATCTGATGTTTTAGAGCTCATGTTATTTAAGCTTTTTTTTGCGGTCTCAAGCATATCCGTGTCACATTTTTCCAAACCATTGGCTATTGTTCTATTTGCCTGCAATATATCATTGATAATTTTTGACATCGCAACATTTATGTCATTAAGCTCTTCTGTTAGCGTTTTCATTTTAACCAAACCTTCCTGTTATATAATCTTCTGTCTTTTTCTCTTTTGGGTTTAAAAAGATTGTCTCAGTCACATCATATTCAACCAAATCTCCAAGATACATAAAACCGGTATAATCACTAATTCTACTGGCCTGTTGCATATTGTGTGTCACAATCAAGACCGTTAATTCATTTTTAAGCTCTGAAATTAATTCCTCTATAGATGCTGTAGATATAGGATCAAGTGCCGATGTCGGCTCATCAAAGAGCAGCACTTGCGGTTTTAATGCTACTGCTCTAGCAATGCAGAGTCTTTGCTGCTGTCCACCGCTTAATCCCATAGCGCTATTGTTTAATCTATCTTTCACCTCTTCCCATAAAGCAGCGCCCTTTAGGGCGATTTCAGCGCGATCAAGCAACTCTGTTTTATTTTTAATACCTGAGAGTTTCAATCCATATGTGATGTTGTCCTTTATACTCATAGGAAACGGGGTGGGCTTTTGGAAAATCATACCTATGCGTTGTCTTAGATTGATAAGATCATTTTCTTTTTTATATTGTAAGATATTTTCCGCTTTTTCGCCGTTATTATCATATAGAAGTATCTCACCGTCATACAAATTACCGGGATACACATCATGAATCCTGTTACACGACCTTAGCAATGTTGACTTTCCGCATCCGCTAGGTCCAATCAAAGCTGTTACTTTGTTTGCATATATCGGTATATTTATTCCTTTTAGCGTAGCTTCTTTGGTTTTTGGATATGTAAAAGAAAAATCTTTTGTCTGTATCGCTAATTTCATTTTTGTTTCCTTGGTTTAAAAATGAATCTTGTTATCAAATTAATAAATAAAACAAGAAGTGTTAATATTGCAGAACCAGCCCATGCAAGATTTTGACTGGTTTGGCTTGGAAATAGTGCTAAATGATAGATGCTCACAGTTAAAGATGGATATTGATTGCTTAAACCAAAAGAGAAGAAGTTATTGTTTGCCGATGTAAACAATAATGGCGCAGTTTCTCCTATCACTCTGGCAAATGCTAATAAAACACCTGTTATAAGCCCGATTTTAGCTGCAGATAAAACAATCTTGTAAATTACCTGCGCTTTTGAAGCACCTAAAGCAATACCTGCCTCTCTTAGCTCCTGAGGCACCAAAGAGAGCATAGAGTCTGTTGTACTGACAACGATTGGAATCATCAAAATAGCAAGTGCAATAACTCCTGCCCATCCGTTAAATCCTCCAAAAGGAACTACAAAAATACCATATACAAATATACCAATAACGATAGATGGTGCCGACATCATAACATCACTTAAATTTCTAACAATCATAGAAAACTTAGAATTTATACCGTATTCTCTTAGATAGATACCTGCCATCATGCCTACAGGAACCCCTATGACAGTCGCGATGCCAGCTAAGATAAACTGTCCGATTATAACATTTCTTAAACCATTGTTTACCAAATCTGTTGTAAAAATATGCCAATCGATACTATGGTAACCACGAATACTAAGTGTTATTAAAATCCATAGTAAAAATGATATGCCGATAAGCGCTGCTAAAGTTGAAAGCGTTATAACAATTTTATTTAAAAGCAGTCTATTCATTAGTCAGTTTTCCTTAAAAAATAAAATTTTGCAATAGTTATCGTAAAGAAACTGATAATAAAAAGTATCAATGCCATATAAAACATAGCCGAGAGCTGTAAGTTCCCTGCTTCACCAAAGTTATTGGCAATAAGTACAGGTATCGATATTGTAGCACTTGTAAGAGAATTCGGAAACCGAAATACACCGCCTATCAAAAATGCAACCGCCATAGTCTCACCCAACGCTCTGCCTAATGACAATATGACAGAGCCAATAATCCCTTTTTTAGCAAATGGAAATACAATATCTTTAATAACTTCATAACGAGTAGCACCCATTGAGTAAGCCGATTCCACTAACACTGATGGGGTTGTATTCATAGCGTCACGGCTAAGAGCTGCCATAAAAGGTATAACCATAATTCCAAGAACCACTCCTGCGGTAAGAAGTGAATTGCTCTGACCGCCAAACCACGACTGAAGCAAAGGTCCGAAATAAAAAAGTCCCCACATTCCGTAAATGATACTTGGAATTGCAGCTAGTAGCTCAACAGCTATACCGACTGGGGCTTTTAAAAATTCCGGTGCAATTTCAGTTAAAAAAATAGCTATACCCATAGCTATAGGTATAGCAAAAACCATAGCAATCAGTGAAGATAAAAACGTACCCAAAATTGGGATTAAACCACCAAAATTTCCGCCATTTCCATCATTGCCTACTATCCATTTTGAGTTAGTTATAAAATGAAAAAAACCAAAATCACCGATTGCACTTTTTGAATAGTGAAACAGTACTATAATAATGGCAAACAGGATTGTTAAAACAAGCCAAGCTGAAGTATGGGATAAACCTCTAAAAAAACGATTAAAAAGCAAAGATACCCTTTGTTTAAAAAGTTTGGTATTATATCAATTCTTAAATAAAACTCATATAATAGCAAAGCATTTTTAGAGATTTACTCTAAAAATGCTTCAAATAAAGACCTTAAAGACCTTTTTCTCTCCAATAGCTTCTAATCTCATTCTTAGTAGATGCTGGAAGCGGAACATATCCTAATTTCTTAATAATTTTATTTCCATGTTTAAATGACCAGTTAAAAAACTTTATAACATTTTTATCATCATGTATCTTGTTTGCGGGTATTAACACAAATGTGGCTGCAATTATAGGATAAGACGTCTTACCTTTTGGATTACCAATAAGTGCATAAAAATCACTTTTTTTGCTCCATGAAGCGTATTTAGCGCCATCTTGAAATGATTTAACAGTAGGCTTTATCCAATAACCCTCTTTATTTTCTATCGTTGCAGCAGGCAAACCGGATTCCAATTTATATGCGTATTCGATATAACCGATAGAGTAGCGGTTTTGCTTAATATTACTTGTAACGCCCTGATTGCCTTTACCGCCTATAATGTTTGCTTTCCAGTTAAATGACTTGTGTGCTGAAAAATCTTTAGAGTCAATCTTACTAAGATAATATGTAAAGTTAAACGTTGTGCCAGAACCGTCTGATCTTACGCAAACATTTATAGCCTTATGCGGCAGATGCAAACCCTGGTTGTTTTTTACAATCTCAGCATTGTCCCAATATTTTATTTTACCGTCAAATATACCCGCGATAGCTTTTGAGCTTAATTTTAATTGATTATCTTTAATACCTGGGATATTGTAAGCTAAATCGATACTTCCAATAAGCGTAGGAAACATATAAAGTTTATTAGCTCGTAAGACTTTTGGGGTAAGCGGCTTATCTGTACCACCAAAATTTACCAATCTTTTTTTGATAGATCTGATACCTGCGCCACTGCCTGTTGCCGTGTATGTTACTTCATTTTCAGTCGCATTATAATAAGCTGATGACCAATGCTTATATGCCGGTGCGGCAAACGAGGAACCGGTTCCTGTTATCTGTGAGGCAGA
>WFMO01000059.1 GCA_015489055.1 Helicobacteraceae bacterium
AACTCAATCTTGTTGAGATGCTTTGGAGAGAAATGAAATACACTTGGATGGATTTAAATGTTTTAGATTCATTTGATGACTTTTACAAGCACATACAAAATATGCTTAATTTCTTTGGTCTAAAGTATGACATTAATTTTGCTTAGGGACTCACTTTATGCTACAATGAGGAGAGCTCATTATAACATTGGTGCAAAGTGATATCGAACTACGCTAATTATGCACATTTAATAGGATTATCGTCTTCAACTATCTTATCCACAAAACCGGCAAAAGTTTCATTTAGAACTTTTGCATTATATCCGTTACTATTTAAAAACATTGCAGCGATATCAGCTCTATTTTTATGTGAACACATAGCTACTATCATTTTATCTTTATCAAGATTTCCATGACCTTCATAAAGTTCGCTCATTGGAATATGTTTAGCAAAATTAACAGAAACCACGTCTCTTTCATAATCCTCTCTAACATCAACTAAAATAGCTTCACCTTTTTCATAAGCCTCTTTAAACTCTTCATAGCTTATCTTTGGACTTGTGCTTGAAGCACACATTTTAAAATTTTTAACAAACTCATTTATCATAGCAGATCCTTTTTTATTTTTTTATCTTAAATAGATGACAAAATTATATATCATCTAATGTATATTTGTAAATAAATATTACTTAATAAAATATCAATTATTTTAAATAAGTATAATTAAAACAGCTTAATACCATTTTCAATCAAAATAACTATACCCATCACAATCGTAAAAATAGCAAATATCAAACGCAATTTCTTTTGATCCAGCTTTTCAGCCACTCCGGAGCCTATAAGTCCACCAAGAGCGCCACCTACTGTAAAAATTGCACTAATCCCATAGCTAACTTGTCTGCCTTGAATCAAATAGCTGCCAAGTCCAAACAGACCAAATAAAAATATTATAAACAGTGACGTAGCAACTGCTTCTTGCATCTTTAAGTTTGCGCCCATATATAGTGCAGGTACTAGTAAAAAGCCTCCACCAACGCCAAAGAAGCCGCTGGCCAAACCTGTAATAAAGCCCAGCCCGATAACCAACTTATAGTTTATCGTTTTATCTTCTTCTTGAAGCTCTTGTTGTTTTTTTCCTTTTAGCATCATATACCCGATATACATCATCAAAAGTGAAAAAAGTATTAAAAGTACCGGACCTTTTAAATGTTTATTTGCCAATGAACCTAAAAATGTACTGATGAGTGCGGGAGCCGCCATAATAAATGCTATTTTAAATCTAACAAGATTTTTCCTCATATATGAACCAGATGCGATTAGCGAGGTGGCTCCAACTGCGAGCAATGAAGTTATGATCGCTAAATGGATGTTTTCACCTACTAAATAAACAAGCAACGGAACTGCTAATATGGAGCCACCTCCACCGGTGAGTCCAAGCGCTCCTCCTGATAAAATACCACTAATAAAAGCGGTAACATACTGATACATCATTTTCTTTTCCTTTTGGTTGAATTTAGTATAAAATTTAAGATTATGCAAATATCTACATTCTATGAAGAAGTATATCTTCTATAGGTTTATATCAGCATAAACAGGCTATAATTATGACACATTGTGTTTTATTTATATTATGAATACTTATATTATAAATAAAACTTATTTAAAATAATATACTAATTATTTTAAATTTAAAAATTTATATCACTTGATAAAATGTTAAATGATACTAATAAGGGATATGAAAAATGACATTAAGAGAATTAGAGATTTTTTATGGACTCTCAGAAGAAACACACCTTTTAAATCTCTCAAAGAAGTTGGCAATAAGTCAAGCAGCTATATCTCTAGCTATCAAATCACTTGAAAAGAAACTCTCAGAGCCGTTATTTGACAGATTAGGAAAAAAACTTGTCTTAAATGAACGAGGCAGGATTTTCAAAGAAAAAACATATGAGCATTATTTGGCGTTAAAAGATGCCCAAATGGAGTTTGAGCAAGATACTTTTGCGGGCAATTTAAAAATTGCAAGCAGTAAAACAGTGGGTAACTTTATCACTCCCCAAATAGTTTTTGATTTTTTATCCAAATATCCAAATGTCAGTATAGATAAAAAAATCGATAACTCTTATACAATTATAAAGATGGTTGAAGATGGAGAGATAGATCTTGGTCTAATAGAAACCAAACCTGAAGGTGCCAATTTGGTTGTCCAAACCATAGGTGATGACGAACTTATATTTGTATCAAGTGATGAAAAACTATCAAAGGATAAATATTTTATAGACAATCTTTTTGATAAAAAGTGGATTTTACGAGAAAAAGGCTCAGGTACAAGGGAGCTGTTTATAAACGCGCTTGCCGCCTTGTCAAAAGAGTTAAATCTATTTATGGAGTTTACGGGCTTTGAAGAGATTAAAAATCTATTAATACAAAATAAAGATGCTCTTACATGTATATCTAGATTTGCTGTTTTAAAAGAACTTGAACGACAAGAACTTTTTGAAATAAAGCTTATAAATATTGATTTAAAAAGAGAATTGTATCTAATATATAATAAGAACAAATATCAAACAACTCTTTTTAAAGAATATAAAAAGTTTATTCATAAAAGCTGTGAG
>WFMO01000060.1 GCA_015489055.1 Helicobacteraceae bacterium
CCACCTATATATGCAATGGGTAAGGAGCGTTTTGGATTTTTTACATCTTTTGCCAAATTTGCTATGAGCTCAAAACCTTCATAATTTAAAAAAATAAGCATGGCTCCCGCTACGATAGTTAGAGCTGATGGATATGTGTGAGGCGAAAGATGGCTCCAGTGCATAGGAGTTATAAAGCCCGCAACTATAAAGATTCCAAGTAAAACAAGCTTGCTGATATTGAAAAAATTCTCTATTGGAATTGCCAATTTCCGATCAAAAAGATTTACTATAATCAGCATAACTATTACAAAGTTGATAAGAATATGAAGATAGATAGTTCGGTGAGCATGGGATGCAAAACTACTGCCATAGCTTCCAAACGCATAAGCATAAATTGCAACTAACACAACATAGCTAAACATTAGCAGTATATTTGCAGCCCCTGTGAGTATTCCACTCCCATATGCTCTGTTTAAATATGTTACGGTTCCGCCTTCTCCGGGAAATTGAAGTGTTAATTTTAAATATGAATAGCCAGTAAGTAGGGCCACGATGCCAGCTATTAAAAAAGCAATCGGCGCGGCACCTTTGGTTATGTCTATACTAAGACCCGTGACGGCAAATATACCGCCTCCTATCATACCGCCTATGCCGACAGACATAATAGAAAAAGTTCCAAGTTTTTTGGTTTTTTGGTTGTTATCGCACAATATAATTCCCTTATATCAGGGAATTATAGCTAAATATTTATAATCTACCAATTGATAAATTTTAAAAATGCAGATAAATTATCATCCCATAATCCAATCATATGGACAAGATTGGCTTGTGTGATTCCACCAGCTGTTTCAATATCACTTTCAAGTCTTGCATGCCCGTCTTTTGCGGTATAGCTATCGCTAAATCGTCTTGTTGCATTCCATTTTGAGGCTTTTTGCGCACTCAGAGGGGTTGCAAAGGGAACATAAAATTCAATTGATTTACAAGTCTTGTTGCCCTTGCTGCCATGACAGGCATAAAAATATATATAGTTAGTAACACCTTCCATTTTCGTAATAACTTTGGGATCTCCACCGCTGTCTGTGGTTAGGCGTGCAGAGTAGCCTAATTTATGTAAAACATTTACAACATCTTGTCCCTGTATCCCATCATATATAGTCATACTCCAAGACATCGTGATAAGAACCATCAAAAATCCAATAATACGAACCATCTTCTTCTCCATCTGATATTTTTTATTGTTAAATATAATTACTTTTTAACAATGAAATAATTATATTGTAATTATTTTTAAAGCCTGCTGAGTGAAACAGTTTTTGCAAATTGCATACTTACACAGTGTAGTGAGCCGTGTTGGCGTATTAAAACAGAGCAGTCGATGGACACGATATCTCTGTTTGGAAAAAAGTTTTTAAATATTTTGATTGCTTCGTTGTCTTGTTTGACGTTATAAACAGGTACTAAAACAGCACCGTTTATCATTAAAAAATTGGCATATGTTGCGGGGAGCCTTTCATTATCATAATAGACAGCTTCGGGCATAGGAAGTGGTATGAGATTGAGATTGTATTTGCCGGCAAATGTTGTTAGTTGATTTTGCATCTGTTTTAGTTCGTTGTAGTGTTCATCTTTTTCATCTTCACATGTAACGTACATAATGGTTTTTTTATTAACAAATCTAGCAAGTGTGTCTATATGTGAATCGGTATCATCACCTACTAAGTATCCATAATCAAGATATAAAACATCATGAGCACCAAAAGTTGATTTTAAAAACTGAGTCGTACCGTTTTTATCAAAGTTTTTGTTTCTGCTTAACATGCATTTTGATGTTGTAAGAAGCAGTCCCTCGCCATTGCTTTCAATCCCGCCGCCTTCTAAAACAAAATCAATATTTATCATCTTGTTTTCATAAAAATCGGCAATCGATTCAGACATTTTATCATCTTTACTTGCATCAAACTTACCGCCCCAGCCGTTAAAGGTAAAATTTAACAATTTTATATGCCCGTTATCTAAAATGCTAATGGCACTACAGTCTCTAGCCCATGTATCATCTGTTTCGTATTGTATAAATTCAAGATTTGTTTTGTTTGCAAAATTTTGTTTTGTTTGCTCTATGTTGTTGCATACGATGACACATTTTTCATACCTGCTGATTGTCTGCGCAATGTTTATAAATGTTTGTTTGGCTTCATCCAGATAGTCGCGCCAATCGGTGTTTTGATGAGGAAAAATGATTTGGATAAAACTTTGTGGTTCAAATTCAGCTATAAAGCGTTTTGATGTTTGCTTGCAATGGGATATAATTTCACTATGGCTCATATTAACCTCAATAAAAAAGCATTTTTTAACAATCTTGATATTATCGCACAATTATCATCATCCAAAGATAAAATAGCGATAGTTTTAAAAGACAATGCATATGGTCATGGTTTATTACAGATGGCATCTTTATGCAAAGAGTACGGTATTAAAAAAGCAGTTGTAAGGCATGAAGCTGAAGCCAAAGCTGTAGAAGAGTTTTTTGATTATATTTTGGTTTTGACAGGTGTCGCAGATATTATACCCGCTAATGCCGTCTATGCCGTAAACTCGCTAGATGTGATATCTAAATTTCCAAGCGGTGCTAAAGTTGAGATTAAGGTTGACAGCGGCATGCATAGAAACGGCATCGGGGCTGATGAAATCGAGGAAGCTTTTAAGATGTGCGCTTGGCATGGCTTACATGTAAAGGGTGTTTTTACTCATCATAGATCTGCAGATGAGTTATCTTGTGAGTGGTATATCCAGGAGGATAATTTTAAAAGGATAAAAGAGATTGCTTTGCATGCGGCTAAATCATATGGTCAAGCCAAGCCCTCTTTTCACTCTCAAAATTCAGCGGCACTATTTCGCGCAAGAGAGTGTATGCATGACATGGTTAGAGTCGGTATAGCCGCTTACGGATGTTTAGAAAATAATGATGCCTTGTTTACGCATCATTTAGAACCTGTTTTGTCCTTATACGCTTCAAGAGTTGCAACAAGAGTTTTGCAAAAAGGTCAAAAAGTCGGATATGGCGGTATGTTTGAAGCAGATAAGCAGATAAAAATCAGTACCTACGATGTGGGTTATGCAGATGGATTGCTACGCTTGGCTTCTAATAGATATACTACTGTAGATGGCTATAAAATACTAGGAAAGATATCTATGGATAGTGTTTCAATTAACAGCGATGAAGAGAGTATTTGTATTTTTAATAATGCTTTGGAGTATGCCAAGAGTTGTGATACAATAAGTTATGAGATTTTAGTTGGTATGGGAGCATATATCAAACGAATTATAATTTAAGGCGTATAATGAACAAAACTGTTTACAGGTTTTCTGTTATTTTGGTTATCTCTATAATAATAGGTTTTATCTTTTATCTCTTAGAGTCAATTTTAGTGCCTTTTATTATAGCTTGGTCATTAGCGTTTTTGCTCCATCCCATTGTAAATAAAATATCAAAATATATACCTAGATGGATATCTATCATACTGCTTTTTTGTTTTATGACTTTGGTTGCAGTAGGCATTGTTATACTCCTTTTACCTACGGTAGAATATCAGATACATGCATTTATTGTAAATATGCCTGTATATTCCAAACGGCTCTATCATGCGGTTTCGATTTTTGACAGCCATATGAAAATAGCACCTACAAAACTGATGTTTGCTATAGGTTCGCAGCTTACGGCTTTTATTGCGCATATTATGTCGGCTCCAAGCCGTGTTATCAATACTGCTAGTTCATTTTTTGGACTACTTCTTGATTTGATGATTATACCTATAGTTGCGTTTTACCTACTGCTTGATTGGAAGAATTTACAGGCAAATCTTATGCGTTTTATACCACAGGCAGATCATGTTAAAGTGTTTGCTGTTTTAAACAGAAGCAGTTATATTTTACGCAGGTTTATCCACGGAGAACTTCTTGTTATGACGGTGACAGGCATTGTTTATGCTGTA
>WFMO01000061.1 GCA_015489055.1 Helicobacteraceae bacterium
GTATGCGAGATGATATTTATCCTGATACCCCTCCAGCATTTGTATATTGTTGTTTGATATTGCCGTGCGCACCTGTTTGACGCTTAGATGGTTTTGGATCAGTTTTGTTTGATTTAGTGATACTATAAAAGCCGGTATTTTTCCGCCTATAACCGAAACTCTGTTTACTCCGTTGATCGATTTTATAATATTTGCAAGTCTGAATTTGCAGAAGTTTTTAACCACGGCGGTATATTTTTTATTGTATGTTACACCGTATGTGACTATATTTAAAAGCTTGCCGCCTAATTGCTCTATTGTCGGATGTATGTGTGGGGGCAGTTTGTTTTGTACTTTTGCAAGTGCGCTTATAACAAGCATCCTTGCCTCTTGTCTTGATACGCGTAAGTTAAACTGTACACTTATCTCAGATAAACCCTGTCTTGAGTCGGATGATGTTCTTTTGATATTAACAAGTGAGCCCACTTGTGATTCTATGGGATTGGTAATTAGTTTTTCAACATCGTTTGAGCTCATTCCCGGTACATGAGTTATGATATTTACAAGCGGATAATCAAGACTTGGAAACAGCGAGACATTTAGTTTTGTGTATGAATAAATACCGCCGGCACAAAGCAGCAGTACAATTAAAAGCATCGCATAATACTGTTTTAAAAATTTAGTCATGTTGATTAATCCTGTATTTTTAAAGTTTTATTGATGTTTTTGTTAAATAAAAAGTATGCACCGCCAACTACAACCTTTTGCCCTTGCTTGATGCCTGATTTTATCTGCGTATATCCATTTTGTGTTATACCAATTTTTACATGCAGAGCCTTTGGCTGATTATTGTTCATAACTAGCAGATAAAATCTATCTCCTTTTCTCATAATACATTCAGACGGCACGGCAACGGCGTTAAACTCTTTTAACAAAACTGTAACTCTATAGATAACATTAGGCATTAGCTGACATTTTACTTGCGTAAAGATAAAGTTTATCTCTTTTGCTCCGCTGTTTGCCGCTATCATTGAGATGGCATCTACTTTAGCTGTTTTATCTCCAAAAGGAGTTTTTATGATCACGGCATCTGAAGGTTTTATTTTGTTGTGGGGATCAAAAATCTGTGCCGTGGCATAGAGTTTATTGCATGAGCTAAGGGTTAAAACAGTCTCACCCGCTCTTACGAAACTGCCGTTTTGTTTTGCGATACTAAGCACTGTTGCATTGGTCTTGGCGGTGTAAAATATCTTGTGGTTATATTGACCTAGTTGTTTTTGCAATGTGTAAAGAGTTGTTTTGCTGCGTTGATATTTGGCTTTTATGCTTTGTAACTCCTTAGCATAAGCAGCATGGATTGTGTAAAGATGTAAAACTCTTTTATACTCTTTTTTTAGTAGATTGTATCTGTTTTTGGCTATGACGATATCTGATTGTAGTGTTATCATTTTTGAATTTGTTGTTATACCCGATATTGCAAAAAGTGGTTCATCTTGTTTTATATTTGCACCGTTTAATAGATGTTCGTCTTGTATTATCCCGCTGTTTTTGGCAACTATTTCTTGCATTAAAGAGGGCTTCATGGAAGCATAGCCCGTTAGCGTCAGCTTAAATGTATGAACTTTAGCGGATGCTTGTGTAATGTGAAACGCAAATAATGCAACAGTGCAGAATGTAAGAGAAAATATGATCTTAATCATGGCTTAGCTCCTGATATATATTTAATTTATCCAATAAGATATCGTAACTCTCTTGCACATATCTTTGTTTAGTTGACGTAAAATTCATAAATGCGCTTTGCATCACCTCTAGCGGAATCAGTCCATTTGCGTATCGCAACTTTGTAGTATTTAGATAACTCTTTAGCTCTTTTAAAACAGTTGTTTTATACAATAATACCAACTTTACAGATGCTTGAAGTCTGCTAAAATATATCTTGACATCGGCTTTTATGCGGTTTGCCGTAAGCTCTTTTTTATATTGAAGATTAGATATTTTATCCATAAGAGATGCGATTGAATATTGATGGTAGTTTATTACGGGGATAGGCAAAGAAAGTGTTACCGTTTCACTTCTTGCGTTTGTGATATTGTTAGCATTTAAGCCGTAGTTAAATCCAAGTTTTACATATGAGAAATATCTGCTTTTTTGCAGCATCTGAAGGTTTGCTCTTAATCTGTCTATTTGGTGACTTATCATTAAAATACGATAGTTTTTACCAATTTGTTTATTTAAATTTGTAAGTGTAATATTTGAAAAATCTTTTTTAAATGATGTGTTTATTGAGCGGATATGCCGATTTAAGATGTTTGATAGACGTATCTTTTGTACATGTAAATCAAGCATGTATTGTGTTTTTTCACTTTTGTATTGTGAGATGGAAACTTGTACTATCGCATCACTTCCTTGAAGTTGTGCGCCTGAGTTTATTTTGTTTTTTATCTGTTGTTGTAATTGATTCTCATATATTAAAATATTATCAACAATAGCAATATTTTGTTTGTCAAGCCATGTTTTGTAAAATATTTTTTGAACTTGTGCTGTGAGTAAGATTTTGGTTTGCTTTATATTTAAAGAGGCTGCTTTATAGCTATTTTGTGCCATTAGAGTTTTGTAATGTGCCTGAGATGCTATATTTATTTTTTGAGATATTTTAAAATTATAGGCATTTGGTGAGAAATCGATTCTTGAAAATGAGGCTCTAAATATCGGATTGTTTGGAAATAAACGCTTTGCTTTGTTGATATTTTGTTGTTTTGCCGATAGATTTTTATCTAGCATATGAAGTTGCAGTGCATTGGTGTTTATGAGCGACATGGCATGGTGAAGTGTTATTGCCGGCAGTGATACGGTGAGTAAAATAATATAAATAAGATTTTTCATAACAAATAATCCTTCACCATTTTTTGAAATGATAAAGTATGAAGATGAAATGAAGATGAAATCTACATCGTTACATGTACACTTGTGCCTTCTTGTGGCTTGGATGTGATTGTGATGGTGCCATGATGCAGAGCGACGGCCTGCTTTACGATTGCAAGACCTAGACCAAATCCTTTTGTATCTTTATTTCTTGATGGGTCGATACGGTAAAATCTATCGGTAATTTTGCTTATCTGCTCCTTTTGTATCCCTATGCCCTCGTCTTGAACGATAAAATGGATAGCATCCTCGTTATAGAGCCAGATATTTATCTGTGCATCAAAATTAGAGTACTTGACGGCATTATCGATAAGATTTGAAAATATAGAGGTTATAAGAGTTGTATTAACCATTGCAACGATAGGATGCAGAGCTTTTACATGCAAAGAAAGTCGTTTAGCTGTAATTTTCTTATCGTACTGCTTTAAAACGCCGGTTAATATATCAGTTAAATCGCACTTTTGAAATGATTGCGCGATGTTGTCTGAATTATATTTTGTAAGCAACAGTAGATTTGATACTATACTTTGGATTTGAGAGGCTTCGTATTGTATAACGCTTAGGCTTTGCTTGTACTCATCTACGGATCTGTTTTTGCGCAGAGCAAATTCTGCTTCTCCTGATATTACCGTAAGAGGCGTTTTTAGCTCGTGTGATACATCACTGTTAAATCTGTCTAGTGTATTTACTCCCTCTTCAAGCCGAGCAATCATGTCATTATAAGAATCTATCAACTTTTTAAATTCATTACTGCTTTGGGGAATGGTAGTTTTAAAGTTGGTAATGGTGATATTATCAATAGCGCCGGTTATCTCTTTTATAGGATTTAAAATCTTATCCATTAATCTACTCGCAGCCAACAGGAGTATAATCATCAACAAAGGCATTAGCGCTCCCAAAGTATCGCCTACATCTTCACCTTTGTCATCAATATCTTTTTTATAAACAAAAATAGTACCTCTTGATGGATGCCCAAATCGTAATATATAAAGAGCATTTAAAGTGTCTCCCTCATCATCTAGTATAAAAAAATCTTTTTTTGATGCTAAAAATTTCTTTTTATTATGTAAAGTAAAGCTTTGATTTTGAATGATAAAATGTTTATTTTTAAAAACTGCTATGCCCAGATTTTTGCTTTTTGTATCTTGAATATATCTGTCTAGCCGCTTTTTATTAGATAAAAGATTTTTAATTACGACTGCATGTTTGTATAAGTCTGATTTGATTGTCAGGTTGATATTTTTATTTAGCAGATAATAAAAAGAGAAGCCAAAAATTATCAGTATGATTGTAAGAACAGTGCTAAACCATAGTAATAATCTGTTTTTTAGACTTTTAAAAAACAAACTGGTATCCTAAACCTCTAAAGCTTTGTATATAATCTTTACCGATTTTTTTTCTCAGGTTATAAATGGTTACTTGTATTACATTACTGCTTAAAAACTCCTCTTGGCTCCACAACTCCTGCTCAATCATATTTTTGGAGACCATTTTATCGTTATATTTGACTAAAAAAGCGAGCAGATCAAACTCTTTTGCCGTGAGAGAAATATCCAAACCGTTTTTTGATATCTTTTTGGACTCAAAATTAATAGTCAAGTCTTTTGATTTGATGGTATCCAAGCCACCTCTGGCATCTCTTCTGTAGAGAGCCTCAAGTCTTGCTTCAAGCTCTTTTAAAGAAAAGGGTTTGCCAAGATAATCATCTGCTCCATATTTGAGACCTTTGATTTTATCATCAATATCACTTTTTGCCGTCAGCATAATAATGGGAGTTTTGTTGTTTTTTTTGCGTAGGGATACAAGCACATCCAGCCCGCTTTTTTGTGGTAGCATCCAATCTAAAATAATGACATCATAAGAGTTTACATCCGCCATGTATTCTCCATCGTCTCCATTTGTGGCACTTTGAATTACATGACCATCTTCACTCAGGCTTCTTAGCAGCAAGGAGAGTATATTTTTATCATCTTCTATAATCAAAATTTTCACTTTTAAGCCCTTATTTATTTTTTTTAGTTAAAATTCCGCTACACATTTTTTAAATGACTCTTTAAAAATGGCCAATTAGCTCAGTCGGTAGAGCAAGTGACTGAAAATCACTGTGTCCTTGGTTCGATTCCGAGATTGGCCACCACCTCAAAACTTCATAAATATAACTTCCAAAATTTTTAGCTTAACTCTTTTTTATAAATGAAATTCTATTATCTTGTGCCGAGGCTTATTTGTGTTATTATAGCGAAAATAATACCAAAGAAGGATACAAGAATGGCAGGAGAAAATCATAAATCTCACCGCATAGGATGGCTTAGAGCAGCTGTTTTGGGTGCTAATGATGGCATAGTATCTACTGCAAGTCTTGTTATAGGCATAGCGGCAAGCCATGCAGATAGATCTAGCATTATTTTAGCTGCCGTAGCAGGATTGAGCGCGGGAGCTATGTCTATGGCAGCAGGAGAGTATGTATCTGTTAGTTCTCAAGCAGATACGCAAAAAGCTGATTTAGAGATAGAAAAAAGAGCATTAACAAACGATAGAGAAAATGAAATACAAGAACTTGCCGAAATTTATGAAGATAGAGGTTTGGATGAAAAACTAGCAAGAAAGGTTGCAATCTCACTTATGGAAAAAGACGCACTTGGTGCACATGCCAAAGATGAACTTGGATTTTCAGCTCAAAATGAGTCTAAGCCTATTCAGGCGGCCTTTTCTTCTGCTGCATCATTTACGATAGGTGCATTAATGCCTCTTTTAGCAGTTATGTTTTCATCGCAGCATTATCTAATAGTTAGTGTTTGCATATCATCTTTATTTGTTTTAGGTGTCTTGGGTGCAATAGCAGCGCAAATAGGAGGAGCTTCTATTATCAAAGGAGGCGCAAGAGTTATCTTTTGGGGTTCGCTGGCTATGGCAGTAACAGCTGGAGCAGGTAGGTTGTTTGGAGTTTTTGCATAGCGAGGAGAATTAAATATCGGTTCTAAGAATGTTAACATATTTTGTGTTAGTTAATGCTATAATTTCATATCTTTAAGTATTAGGAATGACATATGAAAAAAATAGTTGTTTTATCTGCACTTATAGCATCAAGTTTGCTTTTTGCACATGCACAAGATTATAATTATGAAATTACTCCGCTTATCGGGTACAATATTCCCGAGGGTGATCTAGCCTTGCAAAACTCTATATTAACAGGAGCAGAGCTTCAATACAACAAGCCAAACTGGTTACTCAGCCCCGAATTAAGTGTGCTATACACAAATGCTGATCATAATAAACAAAGTAATGCGAGTACAAATATTTACAGATTTGCATTAAACGGTGTTTATGGGTTTCATAAAATTCAAACACTCACCCCGTTTGTAAAAGCCGGTTTAGGGTATGAGACTTTAAGTACGCATTTTCATCAAAATTTAGACAGCCCGTTTGTAGATGCCGGAGTCGGAGTTAAAATGGCTTTGGTTAAGCATGTTTCTTTAAAGCTTGAGGCCGTGTATAATCTTAAAAACAATAACAATAGATGGGATAATAATTTAGCCCTTTTAGCAGGTGTTGATTTTGCTTTTGGCGGCAGCAGTGATCAAAGCGGCGTCAATATGCAACAACACCAAGAAGCAAAGTTGCCAGCGACACAAAAAACAGCCAAGGCATTGTCGGTAAAAAAGGCTGTTGCAAAAAAAGTGGCTATAAAAAAAGTAAGAACAGCCAAGCGGGCAACTAGAACTTTAGCAGCGAAAAAAACAGCACAGCTTTATAAACAAATAGCAAAGTTGGAGCTTTTAAATATCAAGTTTGCAAACGATTCTTCTCTTATAACAAACAGTGCGCAAAATAAAATTGATCAATATGTAGGCTTTTTACAAACACATATGAGCTATAAAATTGAAGTAAGAGGATATACCGATTCAGTAGGTGCTAGCACCTATAATTTGATCTTATCGCAAAAACGTGCAAATAGTGTTGCAGGAGATATAGTATCTCACGGCATTAGTGCAAAAAGAGTAACGGCTGTTGGTTACGGAGAAGCGTATCCTGTTGCCTTAAACTCAACCAA
>WFMO01000062.1 GCA_015489055.1 Helicobacteraceae bacterium
GAGCAATCTGCTGTTTCACTTAGATAAGGAGCGTATGCAAATGGAGTTTGAACCACGACACCATTTATACGCCTTTGCGCCTCATATATCTCATCAATTGTAACTAGCAACTAATTCTCCATCAGGTTTTTATAATCAACCATTGCACATTGGTTTTGGACAACTTTAATATTTACGTCTTTAGCTTTTTGTGCGGCTTCATTATTTACTATTCCTATTTGAGACCATACAACTTTTACATCTCCTCTTGCTATGCATTGCTCTACAATTGTATCCATAACGGAGGGTTTTCTGAAAATATCAACCATATCGATATCGATAGGAACGTCAAGCAACGACCTATAAACCTTTTCACCTAAAATTGTTTCCTCTTTAGGATAAATAGGAATTATCTTATATCCTTGCTTTTGCAAGTAGGCAGCCACCTTGTGACTATCTTTCGTTTCATTTGGAGATAGTCCGATAACCGCGATTGTTTTTACAGTCTTAAAAATTGATTTAATTTCATCTTTATTGGAATTGACAGTTGGAAATTCGCACTCCATTTTCATCCTTTTTTATATTTTATGCTTCTTTTAAAAAGTTTGATCTGCTCAGTTCATAAAATGCCTCTCAAACATATCTCTGCCGACACAAAAAGTACTTTTTACAAAGATATTGTATCCAAAAAAATAAAAATATTAATTAATGACGCCTCCAAAAATCATAGTTGCTCTTAGTACAAGAAAAAGTTTATAACAAGTGCGTTCCCTTGAAGACCCGATCAGCATATAATTAAAATCAGATGATCTTATAAACTAGATGAATGTTTGTAGTTATTACCGGGTGCTGCTTTTTGAGTATCTTTTACACTCTAATTCATCTTTTTTTTGAAGCCTTCTTCTTCGCTGACTTTTTAGCTAATTTTTTAGCAACCTTCTTTGTTTTTGCTGCTTTTGCTTTCTTTTTATTTTTTTTCTTCTCAGATTTTTTGACCTTTTTCTTTTTTTCTGCTTTTTTAGCAACTTTTTTTGCTTTTTCTTCTAACTCTTTTTTCTTCTCTTTTGCCACTATAGGCTCCTTATATGAAAATTTTATTACTATTTAGTAATAAATTATGACTATTATATATAATAAATTTATACTTGTCAATAAAATCTCTATAAAATATAGAGTTAAGGCATAAATAACTATAATATGTTTCACTTTAGGAGCAAATAGATGACATTTATAGACTTTAAAAAGCTGTTGCTTGATGCAGAGATTAGCCTGCCAAAATTTAGTAAACTTATCAAAGTAAGTGAAAAGAACATTCAGTCCTATAAAAAAAAGGGAGAAGTGCCAAATACGATTGCCGTCATTGCACAATGTTTTGCCGTAATGCATGCAAAAGGTATGGACTACAAAACCAAGGTTGAAAATTTACAACTCCAAGCAAAAACAAAAAAAGGTGCAGGTTTTGCAAAGACAAAAGAAAAAAAGATATAACCATTTCGTAATCTCCGTGTAACCACTCTTTACTATAATTTGTCAACACAATAAATAGGAAGATATTTATGATTGATGTTGAAAAAATTATACAAGAAAAGTATCCAAAACTACAAAATAATAAAATTATAAAAGGTGCTATATCAAAATTTTCAGATGCTATCGTTCATGAAACAGATATTAATAATTTTTTAGAAAAAAATGCTCATTTAGGTACATTTGAATTTATAGAAAATGCACTTGATGATTTAGAATTTGGTTATACAATTTCTGATAAATATATAGAAAATATTCCATCAAGTGGAAAAGTTGTCATCATTGCCAACCATCCGCTTGGTGCCTTAGATGCCCTCTGCCTTATCAAGCTTATTAGTAGTGTCCGAAAAGACATTAAAGTAGTTGCAAATGACTTTTTAAATAGACTCTTGCCCCTACGCCCTATACTACTCGATATTAATAACTTTAAATCACAACAGACAAAAAGTAGTATCTCTAAAATATATGATGCTCTCAACAATGAAGAAGCCGTCATCATTTTTCCCTCAGGAGAAGTAAGCCGTGCGACACCACGAGGCATAAAAGATAAAAAATGGCACAAAGGCTTTTTAAACTTTGCCAAACGCAGTGGCTCACCTATATTGCCTGTTTACATAGGTGGCAAAAATTCAAAGACCTTTTATTCTGTATCGACACTCAATAAAAAGCTCTCAATGCTACTACTCTCTCATGAAATGTTTAAGAAAAAGGGTAAAAACATTAATATTATCGTAGGTGAAATAATTCCTTATGAAAATATTATGCCAAAAGGTATTGCAACAGAGAAACTTATTACTCTTTATAAAAAACATCTCTATAGCCTTAAAAAAGGAGAGAGTTACTTTGCAACACAAAAAGCCATTGCCCTTCCTGAAGACTCAAGAGCTATAAAAAAAGAGTTGAAAAATTCACAACTCTTAGGGCAAACAAAAGATAACAAAAAAATCTATCTCTATGAATGGTCATCAAATAGCTCAAGCGTACTCAATGAAATCGGTCGTCTTCGTGAAATATCTTTTAGAAAAGTAGGCGAAGGGGCAAATAAAAAACGCGATATTGACAAGTATGACCGCTACTATAAACATATCATTTTATGGGATGAAGATGCACTTGAGATTGTCGGTGCCTATCGCATTGCAGAGTGCAAACAGATTGTAGAACAATTTGGAGTTGAAGCCCTCTATACAACAACACTCTTTGAATACAAAGATGCTTTTCTCCCTTATCTTGACAAATCCATAGAACTTGGACGCAGCTTTGTCCAACCAAAATACTGGGGCTCACGCGCACTCGACTATCTCTGGCAGGGAATTGGTGCATATCTTAAAAACAATCCTCAAATAGAGTATATGTATGGACCAGTAAGCCTAGCAGATACCTACCCAAAAATTGCAAAAGATTCGATACTCTACTTTTATGATTACTATTTTGGTGATAGTGAGGTACTTGTAAAAGCAAAATTACCTTACAAGATAGATTTAGAAGATGAGTATATGCAGAGTTTTATAAGAGAGATGCAGTGCGATAACTATAACGCAGATTTCAAACTCCTTAAAAAAGCACTTGGATTTTTAGAACTAAGCGTGCCTACTCTCTACAAACAGTATGCTGAGCTTTGTGAAAATGGTGGCATTGTGTTTAATGCTTACAATATTGATGCAAATTTCTCTGATTGTGTTGATAGCTTTATTTTGGTTGATATAAAAAAGATTAAAGAGAAACAGAAAAAAAGATACTTTGAAAAATGAACTCTGTATAAGATAAACTATTAGATGCAAGTATAAAGCTTCTTCTGTCCGCTTAAAATCTCATTATCTATCATATATTACACATGTTCGGGCCAATAAATCGTGTAAACCTCGCTTATCATCTCTAAATGCTATCATAACAAATCCGAAACACAAAGGCAGAGTCGAGATGATATAACCTATAAATCTAACTAATGCCTGTGATGTGCTGATAGGTTGAAGGGTTTTGGCATCAACAATTTTAATTTTCATAATTTTCTTACCTGGGGTTGCGCCTCTAAAATTTTTCCAAAACACAGTTACAACAAAAGCCAATAATATCTCCATAATGACTTCCCAAAATAATGAATTATGACCATTTTGGTTAAGATAATACATTGTCATATTAACATTGCCTGCTTGGGCAGCTTTAAAAGCGTCTAATAGTGACGCTATGTTCATATAATTTCCATTACTGATAATATATATCAAATAAACTAACGGTAAACCTACAACAACCGTATCAATCATTGAAGCTACAAAACGCACCCAAAAACCGGCATATCTTACATGTAGATTATCTTGCGGCATAAAAAGTCGGATAATCACATATGATAGTTTGGAGCTTCTTCGGTAATGATAACATCATGAACATGGCTCTCTTTTAAACCTGCGCTTGTAATTTCTACAAACTCTGCTTTATCCCAAAATGCTTCAATATTTGCACTACCGCAATAGCCCATAGATGAGCGTAATCCTCCCATCATCTGATGAATAATGCCTGCAATACTTCCTCTAAAAGGTACACGTCCTTCAATGCCCTCCGGTACCAACTTATCAGATGCTGTACCATCTTGAAAATATCTATCAGTTGAGCCTTTTTTCATAGCACCGATACTACCCATTCCCCTGTACGATTTATATTGACGCCCCTGAAACATAATCGTATCGCCCGGACTCTCTTCTGTTCCTGCTAAAAGTGAACCGGCCATTACACAACTAGCTCCAACAGCTAAAGCTTTTGCTATATCGCCTGAATATTTAATGCCTCCATCTGCAATAATAGGAACACCATATTTACGACTCACGGCCGCACACTCATCTATTGCAGAAATTTGAGGTACTCCTACACCGGCTACTATACGGGTTGTACAAATAGATCCTGGCCCAATACCGACTTTAACTCCATCAACACCAGCCTCAATCAAAACTTTAGTCGCCTCTGCCGTTGCAACATTACCTGCAATCAAATCAACACTTAAACTATCTTTAATAGCTCTAACGGTATCAATGATACCTTTGGAATGACCATGTGCGGAATCAAGAACTAAAACATCGACTCCAGCATCAACTAAAGCCCTGGCTCTATCTATCTGTCCGACTCCTATCGCACCACCTACCCTTAAACGACCAAAATCATCTTTATTTGAATTTGGATACTCGATTCGTTTTTTAATATCTTTAATAGTCACTAATCCCTTCAAGAAGCCATCATTATCTATAATTGGAAGTTTTTCTATTTTATTTTTATGCATAATATCAGCGGCTGCATCTAGCGATATCCCGCTGTCTGCTGTTATTAAAGGCATTTTAGTCATAACCAAATCTGCTCGCTTTGTCATATCTTTTTCAAAACGCATATCTCTATTAGTTAAAATACCAAGCAACTTGTTATGCTCATCAATAACAGGGACACCGGAAATCTTATACTCTTTCATTAAGGCCTCAGCATCAGCTAACGTAGCATCTGGATATACATAAATAGGATCAATTATAATACCGCTTTCACTTTTTTTCACTTTTTTAATCTGTGCACACTGAGTTTTGATATCCATGTTTTTATGAATAATGCCTATACCACCCAATCTGGCCATGGCAATTGCTGCTTTATATTCTGTAACAGTATCCATAGCTGCAGAGACAACTGGAATATTTAACGAAATATTTCTTGTTAGTTTTGTATTCAGGTTTACGGAGTTTGGTAAAACCTCAGAGTATTGTGGAACCAAAAGCACATCTTCAAATGTTAAAGCGCGTTTACGAATCTTCATGGATATCCTTGCGTATCAAAAAGGTATTATATATTGTGTAATTGTAGCCATTATTTTGTTAAAAAAATGTAAAAATTTATTTTTTCTTGACTTACGTTAGAAAAATATATATAATACTGCCATATTTAGCTAAATTACTAATTATATATTTAGCGATACATAAACTAAAGGATAACTATAATGATAACAATCATACTTAACCATCAGCCATATGACGGAACAGATGTATCTTGGAATGCACTCAGATTAGCTAAGACCTTACATAAAAATGGTGAAAAGGTAAATATATTTCTTATGAATGATGCAGTTGATTTAGCTAGAGACATAACAAAAAAACCAGATAGCTATGAGTATGATTTGGTAAATATGTTAAAAAATATGTTAAAAGACGGTATTGACTTGCAGGTATGTGGAACTTGTAATGCGCGATGTGGTATATATAAAAATGAACCTTATTTTGATGATAACATATCTTCTACCATGCAAAAACTATCAGAATGGGTCAGTCAAAGTCAGCAAGTGCTTACATTTTAACTATAACATCAAACTAGAATGATTCATATTTTAGCTTGATGCCTAACAGATAAGTTTCATAGCACCACGACTATCTGTTTTTTTCATAATTATCTACCATTAGCGTAAAACAAGATGATAGCTCTTTTACCACATCAATATTTGGTTCTATATATATCTTATTTCCCTTTTTTGTCATAGTAATAATATCAGCATCTTTTAATTCTTTTAAGTGTCTTGATATTGTCGGTAATGCAAAATCAAAATGCTCTGCTATCGTTGTCACACACGTTGCTTGTGCAATAATATCTTGCTTAGTATTATCAATTGAACAGGCATAGCCTCCTGTGAATATGTTTTTAAAGATACTAAATCTAGTCTCATTTCCCAAGGCTTTAAAAATTTTTACTTTTGCTTCTTGATTTAACATTTTTCTCCTTTAAGTTGCCAATATAATTGATGATAACATCGACTGTACCCTTTGAATCTCACCTACTGTCAATACATATCTCTTATCCATCATCCTGGCAATATGATATACTTCAGTAGTAGTAATTCCGTATGGATCCTTTTTTTCAACTTGCATTACGTCATTTTTATCAAAAAAGAGATATTCTAATTTTTTTCTACTATATTGAATGTAGTATGTTAGAACCATCACTCCCGTATGCTTCTTTTCTATGGCAACAACAACATCTTGTTTGTCGTCAATATCATAATCATATATACTGCAAAATTCTTTACCACTCATATAACCGATATAAAATTTACTATAAAGATTATGATAACGCTGAACAATAGGACTAGCTAAAAACTCCACATCTATAACATCTTGATTCTTTAGCCTTAAAGAACCGGTGATCCAAGATAAGATATTATAATATTTAAATGGAAATATCCGTAATTCACAGGCTTCTATAAATTTTTTATTTGTAAAAATCTGTTTTGGTTTTTTTAAGGCTTTTTGTTTACTCCTTAAATACTCTAAGACATCTTTAGCTGAAAATGGTTTTGTTATCCACACTGTGCAATATTTTGGAAGCTGCTTTACTCCAACTACGCCTTCATTTAATATAATCAAAGCTTTAATATTATAATTTGGAAAAATTATCTCTAGCAAAGCCTGTTTTTTCCGGAGTCTCTTTTTTAATTTTGCTACAGATTTAACTAGAGTAATTTCTACAAAATATAGATCATTTTTTGTAAACATCATAGCATCAAACTCACTAATTTCTCGTGTTTTTGTTCTATAGACTATCTGCGATTGTTCACTGATAGACAACGTATTGTTATGATTATATTTTCTATTTTGATGGGGTCCTTTTAGAATAAACTTTTCTATATATTTATTATTATTAGCATAAACCAATAATTTTTCATACATAAAATTTTCAAACACCTCGCCTTCAAAAGATCTGTATGCACTTACATATTTTATATCATCTTCTGAAATTTTCATTTTAATAAGTGACAGTAAATGTTTGATATTATAATTATAATATAAGAGATTATCGGCTATTTCTTGCTTGTTCAAATTAATAATTGAGTCATTAACCTCAAGCATCTGCATACTCCGCAACTGCATTTAAATTATTTAAAAAAGTTATCAAGAACATCTCTGTACTCAGCTATATCGGTAATCTTATTTACCTTGTCTCTAAGTGCCGATGCACCACTGTAGCCCTTAGAATACACATGAGTATGTTTTCTAAATAAATTCACGCCATGCCCTCCATAAAACTCAATCATGTTATCAAAATGTTCTAATATAATACGATGTTTTACACTGTTGTCTATATCTTTGGAACCGGATTTGAGTTGATGGAATATCCATGGAGATCCCACTGCCCCGCGCCCTATCATAACTCCGTTGGCTTCAGTATAATCTAGCACGCGGTTTGCTTTTTCAAATGAATCTATATCACCATTTGCTATAACAGGAATACTAACGGCCTTTTTAATCTCTTTGATGGCACGATAATCAACTTCTGCCTTAAATTTAC